>NZ_JBCEXH010000001.1:0-18204 GCF_038751955.1 Methanocalculus natronophilus
GCCTGTCTCTGACTCTTCTACCATGAATACTCTGAAAGCCTGAAGATGAAGTCATTGCTATGAATGTCGAAGAAAAAGCATATATTTTTAGACTTTTCTCCAAAATTCAGATCGCTCGTGTTTTTCCGGAATTCTTCGGAACGTGGGAAAAGATCCCGATACAACAACCGGGGTCATTGGGAGCAACTGGAAGCATCTGCGGCCATACAGTGCACCCGGTACACCCCGTACAACCATCACCGGCACGAACCTCCCCTGCGAAGCACTTGCGGACGGGGCAGAGGGCGGTGGGGGATTATCTGATACGCAAATACCAGAGCCCCTCCTTCAAGAACTATGGAGAAGGACCATTATTATCATCTCCCTTCACCGATACAAAACCATATCAAGCAACGAACCCGTATGAAGGAGCTGATCGTTGCCACCAACAGACAGGACAACTCCCAAAAGAGGTTCGATTACGAGGCATTCCAAAGGGTTTTTTAGAGGATCATATGACAGCAGAAGAGAGAACGGCGCGGCGGTATCCGGACCTCCATCTGGATGGTACCCTGAAGAGTCGTGCAGAAGCCGCCGAATCGATCCTGGATGACTGCACGCTCTGTCCGCGAAACTGCCATGTCAACAGAAATGAGGAAGAGCTTGGGTTCTGTAAAACCGGAAAAGACCCGGTCATCTCAAGCTACTCTCCACATTTTGGAGAGGAGGCACCCCTTGTTGGGCGAAAGGGATCCGGGACCATCTTTTTTACGCACTGCAACCTCGGGTGCATCTTCTGTCAGAACGCGGATATCAGCCAGTCCGGCAGGGGTTTTCAGATAACCAAAGAGGAGCTTGCCGCCATCATGATCCAGCTTCAGGACCGGGGATGCCATAACATCAACCTGGTCTCGCCATCACACCAGGTACCGGCAAGTATCGGTGCACTGGATATCGCAGCAGCAGACGGCCTGACCATACCGGTTGTCTACAATACTGGGGGATATGATGCAGTCCCGACGCTCAGGCTGCTGGATGAGGTAATCGACATCTACATGCCGGATGCAAAGTATGCCGATAACCGGATCGGGAATGCGCTCTCTGGAGTTTCGGACTATGCCGACCGGATGAAAGAAGTGCTCATTGAGATGCACCGGCAGGTTGGAGACCTGGTGATCCGGGGTGGAATTGCAGAACGGGGCATGATAATCCGGCACCTGGTGCTCCCCAACAGGCTTGCCGGAACAGAAGAGGTGATGCGGTTCATTGCAGAAGAGCTCTCCAAAGACAGCTATGTCAATGTGATGCAGCAGTACCGCCCGGCATGGAAGGTGCGTGAGGCAGACCCGGCATGCCGGGCGATGGAGAGAGCTATCACCCACCAGGAATACAGGCATGCTGTTGCAATAGCCAGATCGTACGGGCTCTGGCGGGGAATTCCCCGGTGATGAGATAACAATCTGGAGAGAGAGAGAGAGAGAGAACACACGGAATGATGAAAGTCTGGCAGAGATAGTTGGTCTGGCAGAGATAGTTGGGCATCTCCAGGAAATAACTACAGGTATTATCGCAGTTAAAGAAATTTATTTATTAATATACTGCCCAGTATCTGGTGATACACATGAACAAGATAATCGTAACCATTGGCCTTGTGGCACTCGCCGCCTGCCTCCTGCTGGCAGCGGGATGTGTCAACGGGAAGCCTCCGGAAAGCCCGGAGGTTACAGGAATTGGTGTTGTGACCTATATCGATCTGGAAGGCGGATTTTATGGAATCATTGCTGATGACGGCAGAGAGTTCCTCCCCCTGAACCTCCCCGAAGATCTCAAAGTGGATGGAACCGAAATTGTTTTCACTGGTGAGGTCAGGGAGGATGTTATCACCATGTACATGTGGGGAACACCCCTGCAGCTTGAAGACATCCAAAAGGATGCAGCAGAACCATACATCTCGGGAACCGGAGTGATAACATACATCGATCTTGAGGGTGGCTTCTATGGAATTATCAGTGGGAAAGGCAACTTCCTGCCCATAGGAGAAGAATATCAGGAATTCCTCTCTGATCATGCCGACCGGACTGTCGACTTCACCGTGAACCCAAAAGATGTCATGACAATCCAGCAGTGGGGCCAGCCCGTTGAGATCATCGCCATCTCCCTTGCAGAAGAAGAAAAAGATGCGATCATCAAAGATAGCGGCGTTGTCACCTACATCGATCTCGAAGGTGGATTTTATGGGATCATCACCGGCGATGATACACGATATCTCCCCGTAAACCTTGCAGACGAGTTCAGCAAAGACGGCCTGCCGGTTACCTTCACAGCAACCAAAGAAGATGTGATGACGATCCAGATGTGGGGCACACCGGTTCAGATCATTACCATGGAAGAGAAGGATGAGCCGCTCGTCGGGATGCCAAATCCAGCAGCCGTCTTTGTGACAGAGCTTGGGTATGAGTATGAGATCCGGTCAGGCCCGGACGGCGAGTATGGTGTTGCCATTCTCCCGGACGGAACCGAGATTGAGGAGTGGGAACTCTACTGGCAGCATCACGACAATACCTGACCTGAACCAGAAAAAAACATCGCGACAAGAGGGGAGTTCGCTCTATACCAGAATGGCAGGGCCCCTGCCACCCCTCTCTTTTACAAAGACCCTGAGACAAACCAGCATCCAAACGCGATCAGGAAGATACCGCATGCAACAAGAATGAGCCGGTATCCTGAATCTGAGAGAAAGAACCGGCCCCGGTGAATGCTCGCAGAGACCAGGGTGAGCCACCCGATATCGGCTGCCCAGTGGCCTGCCATAAAGATACCACCTGCGAGAAGGCCCCCCTCAAGAAAGCTCCAGAGGAGAGCCGCCCCAACAGTAAACCACCAGATCCAGAAGTACGGGTTTGCAACGCTTGTGAGGAGACCTGCTGCAACCGGCTTTCCCGCATCAATTGAAGCATCTGCAGGGGGAAGAGCAGCACCCCGGGCAGAAGAGATGGTCAGGAGGCCGAAGAGCACAAGGGAGATGCCGCCGACAAGACCGATTGCCCAGGTCGCCGATCCGATCACAGCACCCAGTCCCGCGACGATCAGCAGGATAACCCCGATCTCAGCTGCCACATGGCCAAGGCTCACGAGCGGGCCGGCACGCCATCCTGATCTGACAGATGCGTTGATGGTTGCAACCAGGGTGGGGCCCGGTGCAAGCGCCCCGGTGAAGCCGATTACAAGGCCTATGAGAAATATCGATATGAGATCCGGCATGATCACGATTGCTCCACAGGTATGGTGTGACTAGCAGGTATGAAGGGTGCATATCATCGGGATGATGATATTTTCCAGGACATTCACCCTTCATTTCACAATTAAACTTCAAATTCTTTCGCAGTTAAAGGTAGTTTTATGCTCTATTCAATCCTTGGATAGACGTGATGGTTATGCGAACCTACAGAATTGCTACACCCCTGCTGGCACTCCTTCTTGTGTTCAGCCTGATCGCACTCCCGGTATCTGCCCAGAGCACCTCCGGAGAGCGCCTGATCCAGACACGCGGAACCGGTGAAGTCACAACAGCTCCGGATCGTGTCGAGCTATCATTTGCTGTTGTCACCGAACATCAGGATGTCAGGAGGGCACAGACGGAGAACTCTGTCAGGATGAACGGTGTTATGGACGCACTGAAGAGATCAGGGCTTACATCAGACGATCTGAAGACGACCGGGTACTCGATCCGCCAGGTGACCCGTGATTCAGACCAGCGGCTCCAACTTGACAGGCAGACAACGATCTACCGTGTCACAAACACCCTCCTTGTCACGATGGATGATACCACCCGCGCAGGCGAGATCATCGATCGTGCAATTGACAACGGGGCAAACAGCGTGAATTATATCTCCTTCACCTTAAGCGATGAGTTGCAAAAGTCGCTCCGGGCAGAGGCACTTGAACTGGCGGTTGCAGAATCGCGAACCGATGCAGATATTGTTGCCGCAGCCCTTGGCTTATCGGTTCGTGATGTCAAAGAGGTTTCAATTGATGCAGGCTACTCCCCCATGACACGAAGCATGTATGACATGGCAATGCCTGCAGCAGGTATGGAGAAGCTTGAAACACCAATTGAGGCGGGCGATATCACCGTAACCGCAACCGTCTCAATCTCCTATATCATCTGAACAAGGCCTGCAAAAAACCACAACCCCTCACCGTCTTTTTTCAACCAGGCCCGGGCATCAAAAAAAAAGCAAGCCTGATTCAACAGCACCTGATACAAATGCTTAATGAGTAATATTGCCAAACAACGTACACGTACACAAAGCAGAATACCATTTCCACAGGATAGAACAATGGAGCGTACATTAAATTTTAAAGAGCGCCGGTATATTGAAGAGCTCCGTATCCTCACCAAATCAACCGCAATAGACTGTATCATTGACGACCGTTTTGACAGGCTGGTTTACATAATCACACCAGGCGACATGGGCATTGCCATTGGGAAAAGCGGCGACAATATTCGTAAAATGCAAAAAGTTCTCGGTAAGCGTATAGAGATGGTCGAGTATGCAGAGGACCCGGCAGAGTTTGTCAGGAATATCTTCAAGCCTGCCGAGGTCATTGCAGTCCGGTTTGAAGAGGAACGTGGCGGTGCAGTACAGGTGACTGTACAGAACAGAAGTGAAGTTGGCATTGCGATAGGAAAGGGAGGCTGCACCATTGAGAAGGCACGGATGATCCTCCGTCGTTTCTTTGGTGAAGAGCTTGGCGATATCATAGTTGAGGAAGAATATGCAGCCTGATATTTTTGACGCACTCAGTGACATTATCCGGGAGCGGGCAGCTGATCAGACAAATGAGAGATCCTATGTGCGATCACTGCTCTTCCACGAGAAGGGAATTGACAAGTCACTTGAAAAAGTAGGTGAGGAAGCAGTTGAATACGTCCTCGCCGTGAAAAACGGGGAACCAGATCGGATCATCTCCGAAGCAGCAGATCTCATCTTTCACCTGATGGTAAGCCTCAGGGCAGCAGACATAGATTTTGAAGCGGTCATTGAGGAGCTTGCGAAACGCAGGACAGAGATGAGCCGGAGCAGGTAGTTTCTGCCTTAACGTATGAGCACCCCGGGTGTTTGAGACCCGTCTTTCCCTGGTTCACATACATACTCCCTTTCTCCTTCTGATTGCCCTCTTCTTCCTTATTCATGATCAGAGGATGATCGTAACCAACACAAACACACACCAGGATCATAAAAAAGCAACTGAAAGCACGTGCGGCGCGGGTATCGGGGGGCGGGTCAAGCGAAGGGAGCAGGATGACAGAGATGATAAACCCTTGCTCAAGAGAGCAACCTGAAAGGCGATTCCAAAGGAATCGGGGATTTATCTGCTTCTGGCAGACCAAAGGAGCATTCCCGCCCCATCCCGCGCCAGCATCTGCGGCAACCCGGCTCAACATCCCTTGCGAAGCATTTGCGGACGGGGCAGTGGGCGGTGGGGATTTTTTACGGTTCCGGCTCAATGGGTATAAATTAAAAACCATAGTATCAGGGTGGTAGTTTCTCCATCCCCCCGAAGCCCTTTTCCAGGCTTCCTTTTTTGCCCCTATCCGATGTATTCCGAAAAGTCACGGAGCTCCGGGAGGTCGTCGCGAACGACCGCAGCTTCGGCAATGAGAGTCAGATCAAGAGAGATCGCCGCCTGCTGCCGGACCGCAAGCGCAATACCATCACTTGGACGGCAGTCGATGGCCAGTTCACCTGAAGAGGTCTCAAGGTGCATGGTTGCATAGTAGACGCCGTCTTCAATACTGTCGATTCGGACATCCCGGACCCTGCACTGAAGATGAGAGAGCGTATCCGAGAAGAGATCGTGGGTCAGGGGGCGTGCGGGGGGCGGCCCGTTGATTGCATTGTTAATAGAGACCGCCTCATAGAGGCCGATAAAGATCGGAAGATAGCGTTGATCTGACACCTCCAGAAGGACAACCGGAGCTGCACCGAGATCATGGACTGCAAGATAGACACCAACAACCTGGCAGGCAACCGGCTCCATATGGACTCTTCATGCCTTCAGGTTTTATGAAGGTATTGGTCATCATCGTCCGAAGCTGCATTCTCAACCTCCCGCCTGACGATAATGAGGCCGGCAACAAGCCCTACTGCGATATTAAAGTAATAGAGGATGATCCGCCAGAGAAGAACAAAGACCCCGATGACTGAGGTGCTGATGAAGAGGCCGTAGATCGAGCCGATCGAGAGCTCGGCAACCCCCGCACCACCCGGTGTCAGGGGTATCATCATAATCATCGCAATGACGAGCTGCGATATGAATGATTCCAGAAAGTATGGCCCCTGGCCAAGCCCTATTAAAAGGACTGAGGCGATAATAAACTCAAAAAACCAGAACATGGCAGTAAAAATGAAGCCAAGGAAGAGTCCTGTCTTCCCCCTCCCGATGAATTTGCCAAGGCTGAAATGGAAGTTGTCAACTTCCCGGTCCACTTTTGCCATAAACGCCTCGACACGTGCCATCTCCCATTTTTTTGTCAGGTAATGCGAGAGAGCTTTCATCAGGCGCTTGAGGATGAGCGGGTTTCTCACAGAATATGCAAAGATAAGCACGCCAGCCGTCACCGTGAACCAGGTGATATAGATCAAATAATTCACAACCACCGGGAGGTGGATATACTGCCAGGTGGTTCCAAGGAGAAAGAGCATGACTGCCCCCCCAACGCCAAAGACAATACCATCCAGCACCCGTTCCATGATGACAACCGCTGTTGCATCCCCGAGTTTCACATCGGCTTTATACAGTTCGTGAACCCGTACCGGTTCACCCCCTGCCTGGGACGGGGTGATCGCAGCTAGAAAGAGATTGGCACAGACGAGATTGATGCAATGGAAAAACCCGACACGATACCCAAGCGAGTCTGCCATCACCTTGATCCGGAGCGCCCAGCACACAAGGGCAATGATATGGAACCCAAGTGCGATGAGAAGTATTGTCGGACTGAGATTCTGCAGGGCTGCAATGGTTGCTTCATCAAAGGTGAAGTACAAAAGGGCGATCAGGAAGAATGAGCTGATGCCAATTGAGATCCAGATCCATTTGATATGTTGCGGGTTCATTGGTCTGCCTGCATGCCAAGAGAGCTTATTCAGATTGGTTGCATCCAGAAGATTAAACGTCTTCTGGCTGCTTCAGGCGGTGAAGAGATGCCGGTTGCCGGTGATACCAAAGATACCTGAGCGCACCCCGCAATCCAGCCAGCCGTATCCATACGAGAGATGGGCAAGAGCAGCAGCGTAGTCCTCTCCCAAAATCCTATCCCTGGCAAGGTTGAGCCGCAGCCGGACAATATCCAGGCATTCACAGGATGCAAGGTAGAGAGGGCTGGATCTGTCCGGAGCCGGAGCTACTGCCTGAAGGGCACCGGCGAGCATCGCTTCATACCTTGTTGTTTTTTCTGTGAGGTGATCAGAATGGGGTGCAGGTATGAACTCATCAGTCCGTCCAGGCCCGCCATATTGTCCGTCTGTTGCAAGCAGTCCAAGAAACGCACCCGCGTCAAGCCATCCAAACCCATATGTCCAGGATGCAAGGGCATTCACGGGATCATCCTTCTGATAAAAGACCAGGCCGTCCTCAAGGTATGCTGCTGACATCTCAAGGATCTGATCCGCAACCACCCTGCACGGCGTTGGATCACTCACCAGGATGACAGCCTGATCGAGAGCCCTGGTATAGGAGGCGCAGAGAGCGGCGAGTGCGATGCTCATGGCTGCTGCCCGCGTACCTGAGGCAATCCGGCAAACGTCTCCAGGTACTCCCGCTCCATATGATGCAGTTCTGCTGGAACAAGGAGAATATGAAGGGGAGGGCCAAACTCGTGTGAGAGGAGATCAGCTCCGCTGCCTGCATGAATAGCCATATCATCTGATCCTGCCCGTGCTATCCCGACATAGAGAGGAATTGATCGGCCCATCCGGGAGATGATCTCCTCGATTATGGGGATTGCATCAGGGATCAGCATATACCGGGTATCCTGGATATCCAGGTAGACTATTGTATGGAGGTTCCGTGAGAGGTTGTCAAGAATGACCTCAACCGGGGTTGTCGGCATCCATTTCCCATGGGGGAAGGGAAGCGAACAGGACTTGCCAAACCGGTAATTCTGCAGTCCGGAGAGCCCGCAGACGGCACTCGCAATTGATGCTGCATGAATGATCCGGGTTTGGATCCCCCGTTCTGCAGCGCGTATCCGGAGATCTGCATGGGTTGTTGAGACCATCGTGTCGCCTGCCGTCAGGAAGACTGCCAGTCCCTTTTCTGCTGCATCAAGAATGGTATCCGGATGCTGCTCCACATCCTCACGTGACAAAAGCGTTATCGGTTTTCCATACAGCTGCTCCATCACCGCCGGATCGGATCCCATCAGGCGCGAGGTATAGGTCTCAAGAAAGAGAGCGTCTGCTGCCTGAATTGCAGAGAGACCTTTTAATGATATATCAGTCTCATCAAAGAGTCCAAGTCCGATGAATGTCAGCATGCTGCTCCGTTAGTAGGGGAAGGTTGTGATCTGGTCAACCATTGAATCAATGACATTTCTGCACTGCCTGCGATCATATGCAGAGATGAAATAGACCGGCGTGTCAGGACGGATCTCAAGCTCTGATCTGATCACCTCTTCTGTAACCGAATAATCAAGGTCGGCTTTGTTTGCAACAACAATAACCGGGACAACAGAATTGCCCTCAACAATTTGCTTCAGATCCTTTGCCCGTGGCATCAGTTCCGGCTGGGTGACATCCACCATCAGGATCACGCCCATTGCATTCCTTGCAAGCTGGGGGATGATCGGATCGAAGCGCTCCTGGCCGGGCGTCCCATAGATATTGATATCAAAGCCTCTCGTTGCCATATGGCCGATATCAAGGGCAACGGTTGTCGGGGTTCCAAGGAGACCAAGCCTGTCAACAGATATCCCCGACTCCGAGATATTCTTGACAAATGTCGTTTTTCCCGCATTGGATGGCCCGGTGATGACAATCTTTGGGATGTAGGGGACAATGTGGCCGTCGCTGACAATATAGGGGAGGGAGCGTGCGGGAAGGGAGAGCCATGAGATGGTGTGGATGGTGAAGAAGTTGAAGTAGGATATGACACCGGATCCCGACTGCAGGGAGATGATGAGATCAAAGGGCGTCTCACGAAGGAGCGGGTCAAGGGCTTCGCTCCCAAACATATTGAAGTATTCAAATGCGACCGTGATGGGCCGGTCTCCCCTGAGATCCTCAAAGAGGGAGACTGCACCGGCGAATTCAAAATCATCCGAGAGGATATCAAGGTAGACGAAGATGATATCTACCTCTTCATTGGTGATGATCGCCTCAATTTTCTCTTTCCAGGCGTTCCGTCGCCTCTCTGAATCCGGGTTGTCTTCCCTGATAGCCTCGGCATCCGTACTATCAAGGTAGTGGATCTGGTCACGGTAACAGTCCAGATGATAGTGGCTCTGGGAGGCGACATCCGCAAGATATGCATCTTTTGTGGCAAACGGGGCAATAACAAGTGCTCGTTTTCCGGAGATCACCGCGGTGTGGAGCATTGTAATCATGAAGTGCTGCCCATCAGCTTCCGGTTCAATCGCAAAAAGAATCCTGCTGCCGTCAGGCACCCCTCCTGCCAGCAGGCCATCAAGCGCATCTATACCACTATATATCATCCTTCTACCACCATTTTTCCATTCGTATCAAATGAATACGGCAGCCACGGCGTCATCCGCCCCCCAAGACCAACAACGCGCAGCTCAAATTGCTCGCTCCCTTCTCTCACCTCAACCACACCATTCATCAGCTGTTTAATCACCGAGATCGTCTTTGCGTCAAATGACTCGTTGTTTAAGAGATAGAAACCTATCCACTCGTTTTTCTTGACTTTAGACGTTATAACATGGAGAAACTGGTACATCACCTCAAGTTTCCGATACATCAGGAACGTCGAGAGGGAGTTGACGCAGAAACGGATCGGGGGAGGATAAATACCAGGGTCCGGGTTTTTCAGGCTCTCATCCACAATTCCGGAGAAGAGTTTGCTCATCTTGATGCTGATGCCGGTTAAGTCAACAGGGCTCGATATGAACTTCATCCGATCGGTATCCGGAACATTGGGGAGATCGCTCTTTGTGATTGCATCAATAATAGCAATTGAGCGCCTCTCGGTTCCATTCAGTTTAAAGAAGTTTGAGACCTCGGCTGCCCGCTCGTCAGTTGAGAGGAGAACACAGTATTCGCCATGTGCAGGAAAGGAGAGATTGTATGCAATCCGCTCTGCACCTGAGAGAGGGGGTGCCAGGATCAGGACATTCGCACCCGACCTGAGACCGCCAAGCTGATCGTCGAGTGCAGGGATACCAAACTGGTAGCTGTACATCTGTTGGAGAAGTGATATGTCATGTTTGTTTTTAAATACCCTTGCTATCATCCCATGCCGGGTATGGGAAGAGCCGGCCATTGTGGTGGCAGCAGCAGGCACCAGGTCGGATCTAGCAGCAGGTACTGGCATCCCGGCAGAGTACATATGAGTGCATCTATTAAGGGCAACAGACCAATACCGGGTGATGGGAACCGGTGTAAATGCCGAGGTTGCAGGAGTGCTTGAGAGAATTGCGGATCTCCTCCAGGTTATTGATGACAACCCATTCAAGGTCAGGGCATACCAGCGCGCAGCAGAATCCGTCAGGCGGTGTCTCCATCCTGTCTCTGCGATGAGCAGGGATGAACTCCTTGCAGTTGAGGGAATAGGCAAAGCCACCTCAGATGCCATACTCCAGATACAGGAGACGGGGACATCGTCTGAACTTGAATCACTGATGGAGCAGGTGCCTCCTGAACTGCCAGAACTTCTGGAGCTGAACGGAGTTGGGCCAAAGACTGTCCGGAAGCTCTGGACACATCTCAATATAATCTCCCTTGCCGATCTGGAGGCTGCCGCACGTGGGCGCAGGATCAGGTCGCTTCGGGGATTTGGAGAGAAGAAAGAAACAGAGATACTGAAAAGTATTGCCATATACCAGAACCGGTCCGGAAGAATGCTCATCTCTGAGGCTCTGGAGATAGCAGGGGCAATCACTGCATTATTGCCTCCCGGCACGTCTACCTATGCCGGAAGCCTCAGGCGCAAAAGGAGCACAATCGGTGATATTGATATTGTGACAACCGAATCTGCCAAAGCAGTGAACCCGCGTCTTCGCGAGGCTGCCTCTGAGGTAATTGATGAGGGGATGAAGAAGACATCAGTCTTCTTTCGTGGCAAGCGAGTTGACGTCCGGTTTGCCAGTCCAGATGAGTATGGTGCGACACTCCTCTATCTCACCGGGTCAAAGGAGTTTAATATCAGGCTTCGGGAACGGGCAAACCGGTTTGGCCTGCAGCTGAACGAATATGGTCTTCTGGATAAAAAGTCCGGGGAGGTGCACCGGTGTGCAACAGAGGAGGAAGTCTTCAGGCGCCTTGGGCTTGCATTTATTCCTCCGGAACTACGAGAGGATCGCGGCGAGGTTGCGGCAGCAGAGGCAGGAACGCTCCCGGTTCTTGTTGAGGAGGCGGATATCAAAGGAGATCTGCATGCGCACACACGGGGATCGGACGGTTCGATGACGGTGGCTGAACTGGCTTCGTATGGAGATGGAATCGGGTATGAGTACATACTCTGTTCAGATCATTCAGCCAGCCTCGGGGTGGCCCGCGGCCTCTCCGCAGAAGGGTTGAAGCAGCAGGCACATGAGATTGAGATGGCAAACAGGGAGCATACCTGCCAGATACTCGCCGGGATAGAAGTGGATATCCTGACTGATGGCACGCTTGGGCTCCCGGATCCGGTGCTGGCTGATCTGGACTGTGTTATTGCATCTGTCCATTCCTCTCTCCACCAGGAGGAAGATGTCATCACCAGGCGGATGATGCTGGCGTTGGAGAATGAGCATGTCGATATCCTCGGCCATCCGACAGGCCGGCTGCTTGGGAGGAGGGAGAGTGCTGCTGTCGATATTTTAAGGATACTTGAGGCGGCAGCAGGGACCGGAACCGCAGTTGAGCTGAATGCCTCGCCCCACAGGCTGGATCTTGATGATATTTATCTGAAGAGGGCACACGAATTAGGAGTGAAAATTGCAATTGGAACAGATGCCCACGGGCCCGATGATCTTGCCTCCATGAGGTACGGGGTGATGACAGCCCGGCGTGGCTGGTGCAGATCCCGCGACATCCTCAATACCCTGCATAGAACAGAACTGATGGATTTTTTCCGATGATACACAGGATCTATGAATACCTGCTTATGCGGGAGATCAATAAGCCTCCACGCGAGATCTGTTTCATGCTGACAGTTGAGGATCTCCGCTCTGCCCCTCACCGGATCTCTGAAGTGGTTGCATGGGCAGACGATGTTGCCGGTATTGAGGTTCTGACGTTTTATATCGATTCTGACGAGAGCCGCTGCGTCGCCCCCTATATTGACAGGCTGAAGGAGATCGGAGCTATTGCCCATCTCCACCTCCATATCGGGGATGAATACCAGGAATTTGGGAGCGGGATGACGGTGATGGTTGTGGCAGGAAAGAGCGGCCGTGAAGAGATCACAGAGAGCATCAGGCGGATTGCCGCAGAAGGGGTTGATCCGTGCGATGTCACCGAGGAGATGATCGAGTCGCACCTCACGTTCCGATCCGCACCTGATCTGATTATTAAAACCGGTGGGAGCCATCTGACCGACTTTCTCATCTGGCAGTCGGTCTACTCCGAACTCTTCTTCCTGGATGTCAACTGGGAGTTTTTCCGGAAGACAGATTTTTTACGTGCCCTGAGAGATTTTCAGTCACGGGCACGACGGTTTGGGGCCTGAGCTTCTTCTCTGGTCATAGACCCGGATCGCCCGCAGAAGATCGATTTTTCGAAACTGCGGCCAGTAGGGTGCACAGAAGTAGACTGATGACTCGTTCCCGTTTGCAAGCCAGGGAAGGAAGTTTGATGTCCGGTATTCGTTGCCGGTCCTGATGATCAGATCTACCGGGGGAAGGCCGAGTCCGCCGTAGAGGTTTGCCTCAACCATCGCCGGGGTTATTTCATCTGGCCTGAGGGTGCCGCTTTGTACGTTCTGGATGAGGCGGCGGGCGGCATGGACGATCTCGTTTCTGCCACCATAGGCGATGGCGACGTTGAGATAGTGGTTGCTGTAGTCCTGTGTCGCGTCTTCTGCCTCTTCGACACACGTCAGGACATCATCTGGGAGGAGGTTCTTGTCGCCGACCATCCTGACCCGGATCCTGTTTTTATGGACACGCTCGTCTGTTAAGACTTTTAAGAACCGGTCTTTGAAGAGTTCGAAGAGTTCGGCAAGCTCTTCGTCGCTTCGCCGGAAGTTCTCAGTCGAAAAAGCATAGAGGGTGATATGCTTTATCCCGAATTCGCGTGCCCATTCAAGCATCATCTCGGTGGTGTCTGCTCCCCGCCGGTGGCCAAACCCGCTCTTCTCTCCTGTCTCTTTTGCAAACCGGCGGTTGCCGTCCTGGATGACGGCGATATGGGTTGGGATATGGGTGATGGTGGATCGCAGGATCCGGAAGTAGAGTGGTTCGAGGAGGGATCTGATCGTCATAGCGTCTCTACCTCAACGATCATGCCGTTGTTTGGGTACCGCTCGATGATCTCAAGGAGAAGATCGGGCTCGTCTTTCAGGTCATCAAGGAGCCACCACTCGCACTCGACACTGCCATCCGGCTGGATTTCAAAGCTTCCTTCCTCGAATGTGCCGAGGAGACGGCTGAGATCGGCATCTGATCTGATCCTCCCATAGACGATTGTTCCGTCGTCTGTTATCTCATCGAAGTTCCGGGCGGTCATGGTGGCGATCCGAATAAGCCGTTCTCTCAGCTGGACGGCATCCTTGAAACCGGAAGAGCAGAAATGCACCTTCGGATCATCGGTGATCTCAGCAGCCCAGTCTTTTGCCCCGATGATTGCGTTATAGAGGCCTTCTGCTGGTTCCATGCCGCGTCTCCGCATCTCGTCTGCGCAGGTCTCGCCCCACTCGAGTTCATTGATATTGAAGAAGTCAAGGAGCGGCAGCATGGGCCTGAGCTTTCCGATGCCGGGGAGGGAGGGCACCTCGATCCCGATGGCAAAACCCATCTCTTTTGCCTGCCGTGCGGCTAGTGGGTATGCTGTCTCCATGATACAATCCCAGACTTCATAGGGGGGGTGCATCCGGATCTCGTCGACGAGCCCCTGAAGTGCTGCCAAATCTGCCTCTGTCGGGGCCCGGGCAGTGTAGAGGTGGATCTGGTGTTTCTGCCCGAAGTGATCTTTTAGAAGTGTGCAGTAGTGGGCGACCCGGTCGATGAAGAGGAGGGGTTCGCCGCCGGTGATGCCGGTGCCGAGCGCATCCATCGCCTCTGCCTCTGCGAGAAGGTCGGCATCCGAGTGTACCGGCTTGTCGTTTGCGAAGACGACATCGAGGTCTTTTCTCTCGACTGAGAGCGGGCAGTACCAGCAGGTGCGGTCGCAGAGTCCGGTGACGAAGAGGACGAGCTTTGCGCCCTGGTGGCAGAGGATGCAGCCGTCGCTGAGGTTATCCGGCAGGAGGGTCTCGGCCCGCTCCATGAGGCCGGATACCAGTTCATCATAATCCAATGGATCGCCTCGCGGGAGTGATGGTGAGGAGGGGTGCTTTCGGTTTGGTTGAGAGTATCATGGGATCTGTTCATCTCTATTGGTCATGGGAAACTAAAACAGTATGCGGAAGGGGTAAAGCGGATGGGTTGGCCGGAAGGGGTAAAGCAGGTGTCCTGAGGAGTACCTTTTTCATTATGATGATGCTATGTATCATCATGCCGAGGCGATTGAGCCGGTCCCGGACTGCCCGCCTGGATACCGGGCGATCTCTTACTTCACGATCTCATACGAAGAGAGCTGATCGTCTGCGATCAGATGATGGCCTCTCTGAGGTGATCGGGTTCATCCTCATCATCGCCATCATCATGATATTCCTCTCCCTCTGGATGGTGTATGTGGTTCCTGCCGAGGGGCGGCAGCAGGAGATCGAGCATATGAACTATGTCCGGAACTGGTTCACGCAGTATAAGATCACAGCGGATTCGCTGTGGGTGAATCATGATGACGATACAAAAGAGCTGACCGGTATGACCTTCTCAAATTCCATTGTTCTTGGGTCCCAGGGAGCAGCCACACAGGCAGGAGGGTTGTTTTTACCGGTGATGAGTCCTGTTGGCTCAACCGGGGCAATTGAAGTTGTGAGTGTTGCTGCTGAAGGCGGAGGAGTTGAACGGATTCGGATCAGTAATGGTGTTGATAGTATTGAAGAGTCGTTAGTAAGGCTTGAATTTATATCAAACAACAACTACTGGGTGCAGCAATCCTATTACTACCAGATGGGAGGGGTTTTTCTCAGGCAGCAAACCGGTACTGTTGCACGGATCGCACCGCTCATCAGCTTTTATGATATCGGACAGGACAGGATCAGGGCAGATATTGTCTTTTTGAAGATAGATGCAGGTGGGCAGAGTGGCATTAGCGGCCAGGGGCCTGTCAGGGTGGATACAACCTTGCGAAATGTAATTGATGAAGAAATACTTCCATCTCCACCGGGAGCAGAACCAGTCATTGAGTTGATCCTCAGTGACAACAACGCAGCCAAAGGTTGGAGAAATATTCTGAAAGAACGGGGAGCCCCGGATCCGGTTCTGGCAAACAATGTAATAACCATCGACCTTGATGAAGATGACGAGATCCAGTTCAGGTATGCAAATTTCAGTATATCCAAGCAGTCTGTGGCAACACTTGTTGACTAAAGAGAGGTAAGGCGGATGTCCTCAGGCACTATCAGACAACAGACCCCGATCAGAAGTTGCGGAGAAAGGAGTTCAGATAAACAACTCCATCATAGTTGTGCAGTTTCTGAGATGGTCGGTACCCTGATTCTGTCTGTATTGGTTATTTTGGTCATCTCAATTGTTGGTGTAAGTTTCCTCTCCCAGGAACCGTCACCTGAGGTTCCCGCACTCCGCATTGATCTTGCTGAGAAACAGGAGGCAATTACCCTTATCCACCGTGGAGGTGACACACTTTACCGAGATACAACCCGGATCACAGTCGATGGCGAGGACAAAACTGGTGATTTCGAGACACTGGATGGCCTGGACTGGGAGACATTTGCTGTTGGAGACTGGCTGACTATACCGGGATCAAATGCTACGGGAGCGAGCATCCAGATTATTCATACAGCACCAGCCATTCCAACACTTTTGTTTTCAATAAAAGGGGTACGGCCCCCGCTGCCGGATCCGCCTGTTGCTGATTTTATTGGCACTCCCACCACCGGGCTTCCAAACCTGACCGTTCAGTTTACCGATCTCTCGACAGGTAATCCAACCTCGTGGACATGGAATTTTGGAGATGGCAGTTCATCAACCCAGAAGAATCCTGTACATACCTATACAGCTCCAGGAAACTACACAGTAACCCTGGTTGCAGGAAATGCAGGGGGTACCCAAACAATTACCAGGCCTGGATATATCCATGTTCAGACTCCTGCTGAATATATTGCAGAAGAGAGCGTCTTTGTTTATGGAACAAAACTATTCTTTGAGGGAAACAGCGTTACCGGTATCAATTCGACGATCATCATCACCGGAGATCTTGATACAGCAGATGTGAATCTTGGAGCAGGGCTCTTTGTTTCAAAGATTTTTATCAATGGCAGTACGATCATGAATACCGGCAGTGCCAGCCTTGGGAACCCGGATTTCCCTGATATAATCGTGATAAACGGTGATCTGGAACTCTGGGATGGAACGAGAGATATTTATGGAGATGTCTATGTCAATGGGCACTTCCGGTTAAAAGATGCAAGAATTCACCATACTGTGTACGTGAATGGGGATCTTGAACTTGGATGGACACCCTGGCTTGCAGATGATGCACGTATATATTATACCGGTAGTTTCACACATCCGCCGACTATGCCTCAGCATATCCTCGATAAATGTATTCACCAGGCAACTGTTCCAACAGAGAGCATACCGAACCTTGAGATGCCTGCATTAAAAGAAGAATCCTGGTATCATGCAAATGGATATGTATCAGAAGGAGCTCTAACTGATGATTTAAAGATATATGCTCCAAACTATGTTGGAACCTTCAGCTGGGATCCTGATCCACCTCCATATGAAAATGTCATCATCATAGCACATTCAGGCGATATAACCATCCCATCATTGGGAGCTGAGAAGATCACAGGAGTTCTCTTTGCACCTTTTGGCAGGGTAGCTGTTCAGGGGGCACGATTTGAAGGGGTTGTGCTCGCCCGTGACGGGTTTTTTATGACCCAGGGTGGTTCAGATGTCGTATTTACAAATCTTATGGATTTCTTCGACGATGAGGAGGACTGGCCATTTGTGTAGAGATGGAAGTGGCTGCCATGAACAGATATTTAACCTCAAGGATCCAGATGGAAGAGCATCGGCACATCACATAACAAACAGAAAGTATTGGTAAACAAAATACATCCACAGCTTGGAGACAAATGCCCGGTACTGACGCGGTCTCGGAAGTGATCGGTTCGATCATGCTCATCTCGCTTGTCGTACTGGCAGTTGCAATTGTCGGGGTCGGAATTCTCTCCCAGCCCCCACCCGTGCAGACGCAGTACCTGGATGCTATTCCGGGATTGAGTGAGACAAAAGGTCTCTTTCTCTACCATAGCGGAGGGGATGCATTATTCCCTGGAGATTTTTTTGTGCGGGTTGATGGAGTTGATTATTTTCAGGATAAGCTGTCCATATATGAAGAGAGCTGGCCCTGGGAAATTGGGAAGCTGCTCAATGTAGATGGCAGCCAGATATCTGAGTACAGCCAGATTCAGATCATATCCACAACCGGAGGTCAACGGGCGATTCTTGTTGATATTGGTGATGCAGACATTCCGCCAATAACACCGACACCGCCGACTCCAACGCCCACACCAACTCCAACACCAACTCCGACGCCAACTCCGACACCTGCACCACCAGTTGCAGATTTCTCCGGCTCACCAACATCCGGCACTCGGCCGCTTGAAGTAACCTTTACTGATCTCTCAACCGGCATCCCAACCTCGTGGCTTTGGGACTTTGGGGACGGAAATACATCGACAGCCCAGAATCCGACCCATATACGT
>NZ_JBCEXH010000001.1:318299-403126 GCF_038751955.1 Methanocalculus natronophilus
ACTCGCCGGTTGATATCAAAGAGACCGCAAAGCAGATCCAGGAACTCGCCGGGACAATCCGGAGTGGTGAGCTCAAGCTGCTTGTCTCGCTTGCACTGATGGATGTCGGTGGTTTTTATGAAAAGCCTGCTGCCAGGAAGCGGCACCATAACTATGCAGGCGGCCTTGCCGAACACTCGTTAGAGACCGCCAGGATTGCAGTTGCCATGGCTGAAGCACAGAAGAGCTACAGGCTCAATCGCGACATCCTGCTTGCCGGAGCGATCCTCCATGATATCGGCAAGGCGCTCTCTTTTGAGAGACAGGGCCTTCTGTTTGTGGCACGTCCGGAGTATGATCTCATCGGCCACATCCCGCTTGGGGTAGCGTTCCTCACCCGGTATAAGGAGTTCCTTGATGACGCAACCTATCTGCACCTCCTCCATATCATCCAGTCCCACCATGGCGACCACGGCGATGTCGCACCCAGAACACCTGAAGCATGGGCTGTCCACCTTGCCGATCTCGCAAGCGCAACCCTCCGGGAGATGGCAGACGATACCGCAGGGCTTGCCCCCGGGGAAGGAAAGTGGAGGGGAGAGAAGAGCAAGCGGCCGGTGTATAGGATATAGAATAATTTTTGTCAATTGCTGAAGAGGAACGGTGAGAGGCGAGAGAGGCATCAAGTCTCACCCCATTACGTATTCCGGCTGAAAATGACGTAAAGAGCAGACGTACACGCCCGGCCGATGTTTTTATTCGTGAGTTCAAAAGAGAGAAACAGATATCAGGCTGAGATAACGTTCACAACCCGAATGTTTCAAGTAATGATCAAAAGCCATTCTGCTTCTCCATACCACCAGACAAGAGAACTATCCCCGCCGCCGCACCCGCACCGACTCCGCATGCCCATATAACCCCTCAGCCTCAGCAAGCGCCTCAACCACATCGCCGATTGCCGCGAGCCCCTCTTCATTCAGGATCTGGACCTGGCTGCGGGTGCAGAAGTGGTGGACGTCAAGCCCTGAATGTACCATCGCATACCCTGCTGTCGGGAGCACATGGTTTGTGCCTGATGCGTAATCGCCGCAGGCAACCGGGGTGTGGGAGCCGACAAAGATCGAGCCCGCATGCCCGACCTCCCCAAGCAGTGCCATCGGATCAGCTACCTGGAGCGAGAGATGCTCAGGCGCAATCCCGTTCATCAGCCGGACTGCCTCGCTCCGGGAAGAGGCAACCACATACCCGGATTTTGCAAGCGCTGCTTCGATAATCTCCCGCCTAGGTGCAGTGGCAAGCATCCGGGCAATCTCCTCCCCGACACGCTCAGCAAGCCCTGGATCGGTCGTCACCAGCACGCTTGGAGAGTTTGGATCATGCTCTGCCTGGGCGATGACATCGGCTGCGATATACACAGGATCAGCAGTCCCATCTGCGATGATCCCGATCTCTGAGGGACCAGCCGGAAAGTCGATCTCCGCATGATCACGGAGGAGCATCTTGGCAGCAGTCACATAGACATTCCCGGGCCCGACGATCTTTGCAACAGGAGAGATCGTCTCTGTTCCAAGCGCCATTGCCGCAATCGCCTGGGCACCGCCGAGCCGGTAGCCTTCGGTGACACCGGCGATATCCATCGCCACCAGGGTGAGCGGATCCGCAGGCGGCGGGGTGCAGCAGACGATCTCAGGCACACCTGCGACCCGTGCCGGGACTGCCGTCATCAGGATGGTTGACGGATACGCTGCACGTCCACCCGGAGCATAGCAGCCGATGCGGGAGAGCGGAGTTGTCCGGACACCGAGTGTGATCCCCGGCTCCACCTCCTCGAGCCAGAGGGACCGGGACGTCTGGAGTTCATGAAACCGGGTGATCCTGGCCTCTGCTTCACAGAGTGCTTCGATGAGGCGATCATCTGCCAGTTCATATGCCTCTTCGATCTCCTCTGCCGGGATCAGGGGCGAATGGATATCCACACCATCAAACCGTTTGGTAAGCTCGATGAGAGCGGTATCACCGCCTTGTTGAACTGCCTCGATGATCTCCCGGACAGCACCCTGCACCCCGGCGATATCACCCCGGCGCTCCTCCTTCCACCCCGAAATGTCAAGTGGCTTCCACATACTCATGCATGCAACCCGGAAGCCATTGAACCTTTCCCGGGAGCAGGCAACAGGCGGCTCTTCAGGGCAGCACACAGGCAGGACGCCAGCACAACAGATTGACAGACAAAACCAGTTATACGCCTGAGCATCCAATACCATATCCAGATGGAATGCACAGTGCTTGCAAGCGGGAGCAGCGGCAACTGCATCTATGTCAACAGCGGTGGAAGCGCCCTCCTCATCGATGCGGGCCTCTCCAAAAAAGAGATCCTCGCAAGGCTTGCCTGTGCAGGCCTTGACCATGAGAGTGTGGATGCGATTCTCCTCACCCATGAGCATACCGACCATGTCCGTGGCGCCGAGGCACTTGCCCGGTCGCTGAACCTGCCACTCACCGGAACAGGAGGCACCCTGACGGCCTTTCGCAGCACACGGCAGTCGATAAAAAAGCCGGCTGAAGCCAGGGCGTGCCGGTATAACACGCCCTTCACTGCAGGAGAGTTCGAGGTTACACCCTTTGCAGTCTCCCATGATGCGGCCGAGCCATGCGGGTACTCGATCCGTTCAGGTGAGACGATCCTCGCTATCATGACAGATACCGGTATCGTCACCCCGCAGATGATGCACTATCTCGAAGCAGCAGATGGGATTGTGCTCGAATCAAACCACTGCCCGGATATGCTGAAAACAGGTCCATACCCTGACTACCTGAAACGGCGGATACGGGGAAAATCCGGGCATCTCTCAAATACACTGGCTGCCGAATGCATCAGAAGCCTCAAAGGATCAGTATCAACCATCATCCTCTCCCACCTAAGCGAGATTAACAATACGCCCACACGTGCATTTGCCGAATCGCAGGACGCACTCGGGCTTGATATGAGCTACATCAACCTCCGGGTGGCATCGCCGGATATCGGCTGTTCATGCCTCCAGAAGACGATCAGGGTCTGAAAAGAAGAAGAGGGGTGTGTACCGGCTAACCGGGCGCCTTCTTCCGGAGTGTGACTGAAGCACCGATAATTGCGCCGGTCTGATCGCGGATCGGCTCAGCCCTCACCACAACCGGTACCTTCTCTTGAGAACGCAGGAGAAGGAAACAGTCATGTTCCAGTGTGGCGGTGGAGCCGTCCTTTAACACCTGGTCATAGGGAAACCCGATCGCCTCGCCAGCAGCATTCTCAAGTACAAGAACCGAGGATACCGGCTGTTCTGCAGCCTCTTCCTGTTTCCACCCAAAGAGTTCTTCACCGATATAGTTTACGAGCACGATATGTGCATCGGCATCAATGCTGACAATGCCCTCAGATGCATGGGAGGGGAGGCCGGATGAGCCTGAGACTTCAGAGAGAAGCATCTCCTCTACCCATCGCTTCTCTGCCATATCGATGTAATGGAGCATCTGTTCGAGCCGTGCGTTTGCCTTTTGCAGCTCTTTTGTCCGCTCGAAAACGAGATCCTCAAGCTCTTCACGGTGCCGCCTGAGTTCTTCATCTATCTTCACGCGGGCGGTGATGTCGCGGAAGATGAGGACAGCTCCCATCAGGTTTTCATCTGCATCAAGGATCGGTGCTGCCGTATACTCCACGTATTGATCTGATCCCTTTGAAGCCTGGAGGATCATGCGTTGATCTGATTGGATTGTTCTCTTCAGAGAGAGTGCCTGCAGAACCGGATCAACCCGCACGCTCTTCTCCGCTTCAGGTTCCAGCACAAATATTACGCCTGATGGTGTTTTGATAACATCCTCCTGCCTGTGTCCAAGCAGGGATTCGGCAGCCGGATTCATGAATTTGATGAGGCCTTCCGTATCTGTTGCGATAATACCCTCTCCCATGCTCTGGATCATCGTCGAGATCCACCGTTCACTCTCCCTCAGCTTCTTCTCAGCAGAGGCTTTATAGAGGCCAATCTCAATTGCGATCTGGAGATCACGTTCAGTAAAGGGTTTTAAGATATACCCATAAGGTTCAGTCACCTTTGCCCGGTTGATGGTCTGTTCTTCTGCAAAGGCGGTCAGGTATACAACCGGTATCGCCATCTCGTCCCTGATAATCCCGGCAGCAGTGATACCATCCATCTCACCTTTCAGAACAATATCCATCAGTACAATATCAGGCTCCTGTTTTCTGACCTGCTCGACTGCATCTTCGCCAGAGACAGAGGTGCCGACGACATCATAGCCCATAGCCATGAGACGACTTTTTATATCGATTGCAATGATTGCTTCATCTTCGACAATATAGACCCGGTGTTGCCCCATATCCATCAGCTCCGCTCCCTGTACTGCAGGGGTTTGAATAGAATCGTAAAGGTCGTCCCATTGGTTCGTTTCAGATCAACTGCCCCGTCCAGTTGCGAGACGAGTGATGAGACGAGCAGCAGTCCAAGAGACCTGGTCTTCCCGATATCAACAGACGAAGGAATTCCGACACCATCATCTGCTACCACCAGGATGAACCTCCCTTTCCCGTCAGGATGCATGGAGATTTTGATGGTGCCCTCCCTCTCATCAGGAAACGCATGCCGGAGGGCATTTGAAACCAGCTCATTCAGGAGAAGTCCAAGCGGGACTGACGTATCAGGATTGAGTTTTGCATTCTGGACATCGTACTCCACTGATACATTCTTTGCTGTTTCGCTGTATTCCCGCAGGAGACTCTGGGTAATCCTTGTTGTGTATTCTGAAAAGTCTATCAGCCCGAGTTCCTTTGTCCGGTAGAGGTGCTCATATACATACCCAAGTGCCCGGACACGGTTCTGGCTGTCTGTCAGGTACCCGATGACCAATGGATCATCGACAAACTGTGCCTGAAGATTGATCAGGCTTGAGATCACCTGGAGATTATTCTTGACACGGTGGTGCACCTCGCGGAGCAGCACTTCTTTCTCGGCGAGCGCTTCCTCGATCAGGAGTTCGGTTTCTGCTGTTCCCGCAACCTTTGAGAGAGAGAGCAGGTAGTATTCCCGTCCGCTCAGGTTCATCAGTCGTGGACGGATCAGGTATTCACTGGCAGTGCCTGTTGTATCAGCAATACTCTGAATGAAGCTCTCTCTCTCCTCCATAACAGCATTCCTGATCTTCTGCTCAAGGACACCTCGTGCAGCAGCCTGATCTGAGCCTGTACGAATGACTGATGCTAGAGCAAGGGAGAGATCAAGCCCCTCGGGCGTTCCAAAAGTCTTTGCCAGGGACCTGTTGATGGCGACAACAGCTCCACTCTTCTTCTCCAGTATCAGCATACTGTCAGGTGCTTTCTGAAATGATTGAATAAACAACTCTTCCCTCATCATCTGGGATCAATCCTCTCGAATCTTCAGTACATTCATTGCAAAACTATCGATTATCGGAATAAGTGCTTCTCTACTCCTCTTCTCCCGTGCGGGATCACCAGAGAAGGCATCCTCTTCAAGGTAGGCAAGCAGCCTGACGATGTAGGTTAGCCCCGGGTACTGCATGGCGAAGAAGTCGCGCTTCTCCCGTGCTGCTGAATCATTCCTCTGGAGCACCAGAAACGCATACTCGAGCAGGAGAAGGAGGTATGCAGGAAACCCCCGTATGATAGCAAGTTTTCGAAACCGGTAAAAGATCTGTTTATTCCTGGTCACAAGCGCCAGCTTCAGGCCATAGTAGACCGGCTCAACACCGTCAGGCATGACCCGGACCATCGTCTGAAGAATTTTTGCCGCTGATTCAAACGATTCCTTCAAAAGGGCATCAGAAAAAGCAATCCGTAAGAAACTGATATCATCAGGAAACTGTTCTGTTCCCTCTTTCAGGAGGAGATCAAACTTCTCACCATCATCGTCATGCTCTGCTTTTGCAAGACCAATATCAACAAACCAGCGTTCATACGGAAACCATTCTCTTGCCTGTGCATAGATTCTCCAGAATATGGCATCAAGTGTTGCCTCTTCATCCACATTCAGGACCTGGTGATCTACCAGGGCGGGCTGTTTGCGTGCAAGTTCCATCAGCTGCTCACGTGCATGGAGCACCATTTCGGAGGGGCGTGTATCCGGAAAACCATTGGTTCTGACTTTGGATTCAACCAGTTTACTCCTGCCTGCATCCGTGCTATACTCAGGCAGATCCGGGTGGGCAGCAGGGAGTGTCTCATCCATCTTCAGGTAGCACCAGGCAAGGGCAAAGCCGATCCGGGGATCATAATACTGGTATTTTCTCAGCAGTTCAGTGGCATTTGCATAGTTTCCTCTCGTGATCCGATGAATCCCCGAAACCAGGTCAAGCGCACCTCTTCCGCCAGCACCCGGCTTCTTCTCTTTCAGGACACTCCCGAGAAGTTCATTATATGCTGGTTCGTCTCTATGGGAGCTCGTCCGAAAGATATGGCAGGCGATCTCATCCAGGAAGTGAGTATAATCCGGCACAGGGATATGGGGGAGGGAACTTTTGATTGTTGATTCGACCTGGTCAAAGAAGAGCGTGAGAGATTTGTCTATTGCCTCACTATTATTGGAAATATACGTGAAGAACCTGCTTTGTATATCTTCAAGTTGTTCCTGCCCGGGATCATCAGGAACCGCCAGATCATCCATAATCAGTGATGACTGTTATAGGACTATAAGAAAATTACTGTTTCGCCTCCCCACCCCGCCTGTCACCGCTTCCGGCAGCTTTGGTATACCGCATCTCAATTGAGGCGACTGTTTCAATCTCGTCCATACGCTTGTCATCCCGAAGACGGATGAAGCGGGGGAATCTCAGGGCAAAGCCGGACTCATAATTCGGGCTCTTCTGGATCTCTGAGTATCCGACTTCAAAGATTATCCCCGGTTCAAAGAGGACGTCCTTGCCGGTTGTGCTGATCACGCGGTCAGAAAAGAGTGTATACAGCTCAGCCAGCATCTCGTCACTGATACCGGTTGCCACCCTTGACACCGGGAGCAGCAGTCCCTGGTCATCCTGGCAGGCAAGGAGAAAGGAGCCAAAATGGTGCGCCCGTCTTCCTTCACCCCATTCACCGCCAATGACCGCAAGATCCATCGTCTCGACCTCGGGTTTGCATTTGATCCAGTGTTTCCCCCTGTTCCCCGGTATATAGGGTGAATCCGGTGCTTTCAGCATGATCCCTTCATGGCCCGAGTCCAGGGCCTTCTGGTAGAATTCTTCGAGACGATCCGGGTCACTGGATCTGATCTGCTCTGCGATACACCCGCGAAGAGCTTCTTCAAGGTGTTTTCTCCGCTCAGTGAGAGGCAGGTCAATGAGGCTCTCGCCATCCCGGTAGAGGATATCAAAGACACAGGGGATCATCTGTATCCTGGATGCATGATCGGCAACACCATGTTTTCTCCGGATACGCCTGAGCACGGTCTGAAACGGCATGGGCCTTCCGTTTTCGACTGCGACAACCTCCCCATCAAGAATGAGATCCCCGGTGATACGGGATCGAAGCTGTTCTGCAATATCTGGGAGGGAATCTGTGATATTCTCAAGCCTCCGGGAGTAGATGACGATCCGATCACCTGATGCATGGAGCTGAAACCTGGATCCGTCATACTTGTATTCGGCACAGACCTCGCGGGAGTCAGTGGTCATCTCCTCAATGGATCCAGCCTGTGCCAGCATCATCCTGACAGGCCTGAAGAGCTCGATTCCGGCTGTCCGAAGAGCTGCTGGATCAAAACCTGCGAGGCGTGCAACTTCACCGAGGTCGTTTTTAACCTGGTGGGCACGGGTGATCAGATCCGGCTCAAGAGAGAATGCCTTTGCAATAGAGTCACGGACATTCCCCTCACCGACACCGATCCGGAGTTCTTCGAGCATCAGGCGGGTGAGATACCGGCCTTCAAGCGGGGAGGCATTTGAGAGGAGATAGCGGACATGCCTCATCTTCTCTCTCTGTGACTTCTCCCCGCCGGTATCTGCCATCTTCTCAAAAGTGGCATGAACGTCACAGAGGAGCAGTTCCTCGGTAAAGAAGGTGGTCTGCGTCTTTTCAGCCAGGATAATCTCAACTGCCTGGCCGGCATCGCCTATCCTGTTTACAAGATCGATTACATCACCCCGTTTTTTCCCGGCAACATAGGCCGCAGCATCATAGAGGAGATGCGGACCAATGCCAAGGTGTGCCGGGCTCCAGTCAGCAAAGATCAATCCCCTGATATATCGGACAAATATTGGAAGATTCGCTTCATCAAGGCCAGGAAGGATCTCTGCAATAGAATCGATCATCTCAAGTCTGCCGCTGAGCTTCCCGATCCGATCACATATATCTGCAAATTCTGAAAAGCGCATACACTCGTGTGTACCTCTCCCCAGGCTGAAATGAAGGTATTGATCTGCTTCTTTTGAAAAACAAAAATATTCAGGCAAAGTCAGCAAATGTCTTCTGGAACCGTATCTCCCTGAGCAGATCAGCGTGTGCATACCAGAACGGCGAGCCGAGAAGCTCTGTGACCTGTGCTTCTGCGCTGCTGCGATCCGGGCAGCAGATGGGATCAGACTGCATGGCAGCGCGGGTCGCCTCCCGGATCACCCAGGTACCAAGCGGCGCCCAGTAATCGCCTGAGATATCGCGTATCACAAGTGCCCGTGCCGTCCTTCCGCGTGACTCAAGGTATTCAAGAACAGCAAGCCTGGCGGAGTAGTATGCCCCCGCCAGGGGAGAATACCCCTTTTTTTTCCTCTTCTCCCCATCTGAGACCACCACATCAGACGTTTTGCCCCAGAGAGAATGTTTCTGCCATCGCTCGATCATCTCAAAGAAAAAGTCAGTTGAAGGGATGAGCAGCACAACAATCGTGTTCCCATATAGTGTTGCTGAAAAGACCAAGATATCTGAGAGGGGGCTCAGCCGTTCGACACGCCGCCTGAGATCACGGGAGATCATATCGTCAACTGCAGTGATCGACCACCGTGTCGGGACAAATCTCCGTTTTGACCCAAGCAGCCCGGCTGTGAGGAGGTTTGCAATCCTGTATACATCCACGTTATCCCTGTGGAGCGCTGTGACGGCATCTGCTGCCAGCAGATCGGTATCAGAGGTATACCGATCAACTGCCGGTTCGACAACGGCGTTATCAAGAATATCAATCTTCTTCAACTGCCCGGCAAGGCCAACCGGGGCGACCGTGCCGTCAAATGAGAGATCAAAGCTGATAGGTCTGGCAAACCGTGCCTCGACATCAAGGGGCCTGCCTGAGAGGGCCACCTCCTGAACCTTCTCCAGGACCAGCCGGACATCCTGAGAGCCCCTGATTGACCGCGACCGGATTCTGACAATATCATCTATTGAAAGGCGATCGGAGATCCAGTCTGTTGGCAGGTCAGTCTCCCGGAGCAGGAGCGGGCCGCCAACAACCCTGGGGTACCCGCCGCTCCCGATGAGGACCGAGGGTGCGGGTCCCATATAGTCAGATACAGGCTTTTCACTGGTCTGCGCATAGAAACGCTGGAGAACGGGGCATTTCGGCAGGCCGCAGAGACCTTTGCCCTTGCATCCGGCACATTGCATCACCTGAGATCCCTCAGGATGCAGATCCGGTCAGAGAACTCCTCCAGAAGCCTGGCAACAACCATATCCCAGCAGAGATCCCGATGGTTTGGGATGCTGGCTGCGATCTCCGGGCCAAGCTCGTCATCTGTACCAGAGAGTACATGGACGATGACCGAACCCGGTGCATAGGCTTCAGGCACGATACCGTCAGCATCGCCATCCGTGATGCCAAAGACAGGAACACCGGCAACCGCCCCGATATGGCCGCAGGCAAGCGTTGTGTCATCGCCTATGGTCAGGATGCCACAGGTATCCGGGGTGATCTGCCGGTAGATGGTGAGGGCCCCGTGATCGATTATGCTGATTCTGCCGCAGGGTGGGGCGGTGCGGTGTGATTCTTCCGGCCTGATCGATCTGATCGGACCGGTTTTGCACCATGCCCGATCAAGCGGGGGGCAGCCTCTTGCATGCAGCCTCAAAAGACCGGATTCCTTTGGGCAGAGGCCGGAGACCGGGACAAGCCTGCCCGCCTCCCGGGAGAGGATGACATGATCAGAGGTGGCATGCCCGATTGTGATCCCCTCTACCATAACCGGCTCCCCGGGCAGACACCCGGAGATCTGCCGGAGATCAGGGTCATCGCCGTCTTCCGACTGCAGAGCCACCATCCGGTACCCGAGGGTTGCTGCGATCTCGTCAGCACGTTGCGTGTTGCCGCCATTCCAGGCATAGCAGGTGCAATCCGAGCACTCGAGATGGATCAGCCCGCGATCCTGTCGTATCCTGGATGCGACGATCTCCCCAAACCGTCGCCCGGATGCCGGAGTCTTCCCCCTGTTGACAAGGATACAGTCACCATCAATTCCATTGATGACACCAGATGGCGGCAGATCGGCAAAGCTGACCGGAAGCCCGCTCTCCCGCGCTGCGGTCCTCCCCATCACACCTGCCACCACAAGAGAATCCGGGGCAAGCAGACGCGCAATCCATGCTGCATCGCCTTCATCAAAGACCAGTGGGCCATGAAAGATGCAGATCAGGGGACGTGTCAACATCTGATCAGGGGTATTGGTTGTCTGCGTAGATAGCCTCTCGTATGAGTATTACCAATATAATAAAAAGTATTAAATCGGAGAGAAACATACACAATACTGTCCCATCAGGACACACCATCCAGACCGGGCGCGTCAATCTCTGGCACGTCCCACACCTTAGCACCAGGGATTACACCCCCTGTTTTCAGCAGGGGGAGATCCCACAACACCCGATACGCTCCCGGACAATGGATCATATGGCGCATCCGTTATTGAATACACGTTCGCAGTGACTGCTTTTTTTATTCGCTCTCTCAAAGTAAGGGCGGGGTTTTGAGGATTTTTATCAATCAGTTAACCCAAACCGGTTCCGGATAATCTTCAGCCGGCATTACGGAATCGGGGAGGATACATCATCCCGGCTCAGTCAATGAGGAGGAGGCCGACAGACCGGATATTTCCATGCATGATCTTTCCGTATTCCATTCCCTCGCAGGGTATTGGCGTAATCTCCCATCCAACCTTTCGTGCGGTTGCAATAACATCCATCCCGACTGCTTCCATGCTCGGGCGGAGACGGTCAGGGTGAAGGCACTTCCGCCTGAGACTCTCATCCGCAACCCCCATACACTCCTCGACAACACAAACGTCACAGAAGATGCAGGGGTATGCACCAAAGCCGAATACCTTGTAAAACCCATCATAAAAGGCAGTCTTCTCAAGCTCCCACATTGTATCCCAGATCCAGAGGATCATCTCCCGGTAAAATCCATGGAAATCAGCTGGGATATCCTCAGGCTGAATCACCGGGTGTGCCGGATCACCATCGAACCTGACAAGCATGGCATGCCGGTATCCCATCAGGACACGCCGCGTCTCTTCCGGGCCCGGGGTATAGGGAGGACAGCTCAGATGCTTTCCGTATCCTTTGCATCCAAACCTGCACTTCATCCGGACCCAGTCTGCAACAACAATCTCCTCCACAGGTAGTTCTGCTGCTATACCGCCCCGTTTCTCTGCAATAGCAAAGAGAGAGGCGATCTCGGATTTCAGGGTCTGTGTTGTCACCTGCACCACATCATGGTGCACTGTTCTGTTGAGATGATAAAGATTGGGATGGAGCAGGGCGCTTACTCGACACCTGAGGGGTATCCCCGTTTCTCAAGAGCGGAATCGATGATGTGCCGGGAAGAGCAGAGTTCGCATCCGGCATACTGATCGATCCTGACAACAGGGATCTCAAGTCCTGCTGCTTTCAGGTCGGCTTCAAGAGCTTCGGTCGTAAAACGCTGGTTGAACCCGATGGTGATGATATCCGGCCGAATCTCCCGTATCGGGGAGAACCGGTCTCTCTGGTCCCCAAGGACAGCATGATCGACCGGCTTTAATCCACGAACCATCTCAAGGCGCTGATCTTCGGGGACGATTGGCCGGGGCTTATAGGGAAGAACATTCTGGTCACGCGCAACAATCACCCAGAGCTCATCTCCAAGCGCCTTTGAGGCATTCAGGTAATGGAGATGGCCCGGGTGGACGATATCAAAAGTCCCGGTTGCAACAACCCGTTTCATGAAATCACCTCGAGACTGCGTTCTGTGCCATTGGCCGAATATGCCTGCCAGTCATCGGCTCCATAGGGGTAGCCGATGATCAGGTGGCAGTTGCCAAACCGCGGGAAGAACCCGATATCCGCTTCAGATGGTCGGATGACACCATTTGGATGGCTGTGAGCGCTGCCCGAGAATGACATGCCAAGCGGAATCATATCTGTCAGAACAGATGCGCTTCGCTCATCAAGACGGGTGCCGGGAAGGAGGTTTATCCCGGATAAGACCCCGTCCTCGGATTCGAGAAGTGCGACAAATTCGAGGGGGTGCTGGCTCTTTGCCATTTCAAGCAGTGTATGGAGCGTATCCCGGCTTATGGCACGGATCTTCATCTCTGTATATATCTCTTTTAAAAGGCTATCAATGCTTTGAAGCTGTAATGCATGTTCCAATATGAAAAAACCCTTTTCAAAATCCTGAATAGAGAGGCAGAACAAGTACTCCTCCTTGTTGCAGAAGAGAAGATCCAGCCAGCAGGCTTTGGGGATCGTAACGATAGACGGCAGAGAGATCCCCTATGAGAATGTTGTCAATCCCCGGAGAAAGCGGGTGGCAATCACGATAAATGATGATCTCTCTGTTGAGATCAGATCCCAAAAACACCTGCGGGAAGATGCGGCTATTGCACTGATCAGGTCAGCAGAAAACTGGATTGCCGATGCCCTGAGGAGAAAGGAGATCGATCTGCAGAAGAGGCCGCAGAGAAGGTATGCAGACGGGGAGACGATTTCCTATCTCGGCAGGACACTCACGGTCCGGCAGCTCAAAGGAGAGACGGCAGTCTCAGCCAGGATATGGAAAGACCAGCTCCAGATCCGGTTGCCGCCGCATACCGTGCCTGTTGAGGCAGATGAAACGATCCGGGGCCTCGTGATGGATGCATACAGAGAGGCAGTCCGGCCTGTTGCCGAAGATATGGCAGCGTGTGCCGCAGCTGTAATCGGGGTTGACAGGCCACGTATCCGGTTTGGGTACCAGAAACGGCGGTTTGGTTCATGCACACCCAAAAACGGGATCATCATCAACCTCCGGATAGTCCAGGCACCCCCGGAGTACCTGAGGTATGTGATCACACACGAGACCTGCCACCTCATCGAGAAGAACCACCAGAAGCGGTTCTGGGAACTTGTCGGAACAGTCATGCCCGGGTATGCGCAGCTGCATGCCGACCTGCAGAAGAACGGGATGCAGTATTATTTCTAAGCAGATCCCTGCTAGAAGAATCGCCTCTTTCGCCCTTCTCCTGCACTTTTCATGCCGGGTAACGCCTCAATATCCTTTTTGATTCCGGGCAGCCGTCTCTGCACCATATTCCAGATAAGCCGGTTGTCTGTCCCGTAACAGGGAGAGACCAGACCAGGCAAAGCCGAGAGCAGATCCCAGGGAACAGAAGGGTGTGCTGCCTTGTACTCATCAGGGATACTGAGACTCTCCAGACCAATTGTCTGGAGAAGGGAGTAGACGGCATGCCGGGTTTTGGTATCAGAGAGGAAGACCTCATAAATGATCCCGCGGCAGAAGAGTTCGATATCAGCAATGGAGCGGAGAATCTCCTGCAGGAAGGCGAGCACCTGCACCTGCCCAACCGGCTCTGCCTGCATGATACAGGGCGTCATCTCATCACGGAGCGCTTTCAGGGAGATTACAGAGGCCGTATGACCGGTTTTTTCCCGTATAAAAACAGATAATCCTGCCATATCCAGGAGATCGCGATCATCTGCGAATGCGGCGATCACGTGCAGGTTCTCTGTTCCGGGAAACGGTGGTGTGAAGACACCAAGCTGTGTCACCCCAAAAGAATCGGCCATCTCGGCTTTTTTGCTTTTCAGGATAGATACAACCTCTTTTCTGGAGCGCATCCTACAGCAGCACCTTCCTTCGCATACTATACGGTTTTAGAGAGCAGAGATAATAAGGATCACTTATTCTTTCCCATGTCCTGCCAGAACCGCGCCCTGGTCAGGGATGCAAGGGACCCGCCTCGTCCATTGAGTTCGGCCTTTCGGCGTCTCTCTCTTTGTTGTGAGAGTGTGATGATCATCCGGACGGTCACGATACTGAAAAAGATGAGCAGGGCTATTGCAGTAGTCAGGAAGAGATAGATGACAATATCTGATGTGGACCAGAGATACATGGCTCGCTTTCGTATTCCATTACATGGAGTGGCGCCAGATAATAATTTTGGTCAGGAATCCAGGCGAAAGCGGTTTTTCAGCAGAGCTTTCGGACTTCTGAATCCTTTGGCCGGGGTCATACCAGGAGACAGCATATGTTACCTGTGGAAACCCTCCTTTTCCAACCGTGCTTCATCCATAGAGTGGGAGTTCAGATCCCGGATGGTTGCAAGATACTGTTCAAGCAGAATCCCGGGTGTTGGGTCAGGTGCCTGGCAGCAGAGAGCCTCCGCCTCATCCAGGCGGCCTGATCTCCTGAGAATATCAGCGAGGATGGTCTCTTCCACACCTTTTCCATGAGCAAACCGGCTCCCTTGTGATTGTGCCGCCCGAAATGATGCCAGTGCCTTCTGGCGGCATTCCGATGCGGCAGCGGCATAGCCAATATCATCACATGCCCAGGCGGCATGCAGGGCAGCCCACCCGGCTTTTGCAGGCGATCCCCGCTGGTTCTGTATTATGGACCAGCAGAGAAAACGCCGCGCCAGAAGCGGAAGTGTGGTATCTCTGAGTGTCCCGCGATATGCGCTGCTCTCTATGATTCCGTCTGCCCCCTCATGCAGGGACGATATATCATCCGCACAGTACCCGCAGGACGGGCAGTGCTGGATCCATGCCTCCAGGGTTGATCGCAGGGACTCAGGCGGGCGGAGATCGAGATCCGGCGACCCCCGGGCATCAGCCTGAAGAAGAACAGGCTGGCTGCTCAACACCCCGCATAGTGCACATCTCGAATCAACCTGTACTATCAGGCTCATTTCTGTCTGCTGTATTCAAGGACGTATATATAACTATCTGGTTGTGAGCGGAAGGCGGCTGATCTGATCTGCATACCTGTTCAAAAACAGTACAAGGAGAGCTCCCAGTGCAATCATCCCGGCAAGAACCAGCCAGTGGATTGAGCCCATGGTACCGACACCAAGCCGGACAAGGATATTCAGGGGATTATAGGGAACCGACATCGCGGTGATGATGACCACAACCACTGCAGTTGAGAAGATGAACTGGGCGCTTGTCCTCTCGCGGTAGTGGAGTGCGCAGAATGCACCGATCAGGATGAGTACAAATGATCCGGCTATCACATGGAGGAGCATCGCAAACGGAGCATCGACAACAATGCCGTTTGCTGCTAGCAGAGCAAGCCATGCAGCAGACTGGATGGGGACAATCAGGATACAGGTCATGATTTTTCCCCAGAGCATCTCTGTATAGGTGACTGTTGTCGAAAGCAGGGTTTCGAGTGTTCCCGACTGGTACTCCTCGCATATGAGATCGATGACGAGGGCTGCTGAGATGATCGCAGGCATGAAGATGAGCAGCGGGATAAGGAGACCAAAGACAAATTCAAAGTAGTTTGATGTGCCTGCCCCTTCCGGGAAGGTCAGTCGGATCGGCTCCATCGTGAGGCGGTCGGATCGGATCTCTCTGAGCATGGCTTCATATTCAAGAAATACCTCCTTCATCTTCACTTCGACAATTGCTGCCTGCATATCGTTCTGGAGGGTATAGAGCGTGAGCAGAACCGGGCCTTCGCCATCCGGAGGCGACGCAGATACCCAGAGTACAGCAGATAACTGCCGTTCTTTCAATGCAGCAATCGCAGTATTGAGATCCATCTGGTATACCGCCAGATCCCTGCGATCATCGATGATTGAATAGAGATCGCCTTCTTCCAAACCGACATAGCCGACCCCGTACTGGAACCCGCGCACCCCGGCGAGGGCATCGGGGTCATACATGGTTGTGAGCCCGACCATAAGGAACGAGGAGAAGAGCGCAATGAAGAGCTGGAGCAGTATTGCAAAGACGATCGTCTTCTCACGGTAAATACCGGCAAGCTCCTTCTTTGCAACGACGGCAACATGTCGCTGTTTCATAGCCCGATCACCCCGAGGACTGCGAGATTATAGAGTACATGGATGATGGTTGCAAGAAAGATTCCGGGGATGTACCAGCGGAATCCCCCCGCCTTGAGAGCAATGGCAATAACGGCGACACAAACTGCATGGAGGAGGAACGGCATCCAGAGCAGGTCAAGCGAGAGGAAGAGAATACTCCCAAAGACGGATTCAGTCACCTGGGCAATGGTTGCAAAGAGGAGGAGTTTCTCTCCGGCGACAAAACCAAGCGCGGTGGCAGCAGATCCAAGGAAGACAAGCCGCCAGGAAAGGCCGCCTGGCAGTATCTTTGCAAGCGTGAATATGCCAATTGATTTTGCCACCTCCTCGGTTGCCGCGGCATACCCGATCATGAGGAGGAGTGAGAGGGGCATTGGGAGATTGAAGAAGAGGACGAGAGCCATCATCTGTGCCATGAAGACAAACGGGATGGCAAGCGCACCGAGCAATCCAAGGGATACAACAGGATACCGTTTGGATATACAGGCTGAGATAAATTCAAGAGTCCGCGGTATCAGCTGGTGGAGCGAGAAGAGGCGTTCTTCAGTATAGTTCTTCGCCCCCATGTAGAGAAGGATGCCGGCGGTGAGGAAGAAGAGCGATGTGGAGTAGAGATAGTCTGTGAGCCCAAACGCATCCCCCTGTATCTGGAGGACGACCAGCGTGAGAGGTGAGATGAGGGAGACGACATGGACATTTGCAAAGATGCTTGGGAAGAAGAGGTACGATGTTGCCAGTGTCGAGAAGAAGATCGAGAGGAACGAGAGTTCCTTGAAGCTGCGTGCGAGCATGCCGATTGCAAGGGCTGCTGCAAGGAAGAAGAGGATCACCGGGATCAGCGGAAGGATGACAACAAGGGGGAGAGCGGTGATCAAAATGATCACAAGCGAGATTGCGATCATCAGGAAGAAATAGGGAACTGCTTTTCCGATGATGATTGCAGAGGGGTGGTATGGAGCAGATAAGAGAATCTCCCCCCGCCTCTCAATCCGCTCGTTCATGATGCTCATCATGTAGAACTGCGAGGTGAAGTAGAGCGGGAAGATGAAGACGAATATTAAAATGATTGAGTCATACGGCAGGGGTGGAGCGAGCTGGGCGGGTGTCCTGAAGGTGCCGAGCTCTGATTCCTGCCCGATGACGCTTGTATACCTGGCAACGGTGTCATCCTGACGGGCGGACCTGGTTATTTCTTCACGCAGCACCTCGGGCTCATGGGGAACCGAGGGTTCAGGGGTGGCAACCTCCTGGACAGGACCCCGGGGAGTCGGGGCGTCCCGCTGGGGCACCGGGGAGATCCGCTCGCCCCTCTCGGTTGCTGTGAAATCAAGTTCGGATTGCTCATACCGGCGATCGATCCAGAGCGGGTATGCTGCATAGAGATCAGGCTCTTCCGCACTGATCAAAGCGGTATAACGCTCATAGACCCGTTCAAGTGCCGTCAGTGCTGCCCGGCCTTTCTCATTGTCGCTATAATAGACATTGTTGCCAAGGATGACGACGTCATAAAAGAGGCGGGACTGGGATATCTGAGCCGATGTACCGGTATAGACGGTAAAGCGTGTATCTTCAGCTATAATCTGGCCGGCCAGGGTATTGTCTGTGCCGACACGATAGATCCCGTCCTGGAGATGGACACCACTGCCTGCTGCAAATCCGGAAGCAGCAACCAGGAGAATGAAGAGGACAATCGCAGCCGGCAGGACGCCTCGTCCCATTGTGGTGAGGGTGCGCAGGAGCTCCCACCTTGCGATGACTGAGACCTGACGCAGATATCCCTGCCTCATACACGCGTATGTAGGACATTTCATCTATAAAAGTCTCTTCACAGCGGCAGCTACACTGGCAGGATAGTTGCTGTTATCTGATTTTCCCGGTCATTTTGCCAGGCTAAGAGAGTATGTTACTCTTTTTTGAGCATCTTCCTGGTCGTACCTGCATGCTGCGTCACTGATGGCTGGAATACCTACCTTTATGACATCTCAGGATTGATTCTGTGATTATATGATTCATGCCCGGAATATACGAAAGGAGTTCGATTCATTCGTTGCACTGAACGGAATCGACTTTGATATCGAAGAGAGCGGAATATTCGGTATCATCGGGCATAACGGGGCCGGGAAGACGACGCTATTGAAGATGATGGCTGGTCTTCTCACCCCGACGTCAGGCACCCTTGTTATTGACGGAATTGATGTCGGGCTCGAACCAATGAAGCTCAAAGAGAGGCTTGGATATCTCCCGGAAGAGTCACGGCTCTATGATACCATGACGATTCCCTCATACCTTGGATTCTTCGGGGATATTTACGGCATGGAGAAGAAAGCAGCAAAGCGGCGTGCCGAGGAGCTCCTTGATTCCCTGAACCTGAGTGATGAAGGGAAGAAGCTGGGGGAGCTCTCCAAAGGGATGCGGAGAAAAGTGGCTATTGCCAGGTCACTCCTGCATGATCCGGCAATCCTGGTCTATGATGAGGCAACCTCGGGCCTTGACCCGATGACATCCCGGTTCATTACCGGCTATCTCACCCGGATCAGAAATGAGGGGAGGATGATCATCCTCTCCGCACACAATCTCTTCCAGGTTGAGGAGATCTCAGATACCGTCATGATCCTCTCGGCCGGTGAAAAGGTCGCTTTTGGCACGATGGATGAACTCAGGGAGAAGTTTGGATCCCTCACCTACTATATCCATTTCCAGATAGAGGATCCCGATCTCATCGGGGCATCTGTTCCCTTCTCACAATTTGATGATGCCTATCTCTCAACTGCAAAGGATATTGACGAACTGAACCGGATCACCGCCAGGATTGCTGCTGCCGGGGGCAATGTCGAGCGGATCGAGTCGCGGTACCCCACCCTCGAAGAGATGCTGATGGCAGTGTAGAGGGATAGAGCAGCGGGTTGCTGGATGATGGCGGTTGTGTTGCCGGATGGGGACAATGGGTTGTCGGATGATGATAATGGGTTGCCAGGGGTTTCGAGAGCAGGGGTAGAGACGGGAAGAGAATACCCGGAAGAATTTGAGAAGAAGCAATACAAAGAGAACGGGCCTGAAGGGATTTGAACCCCTGACCTACGGATTAAGAGTCCGTCGCTATTCCGAACTAAGCTACAGGCCCAATATATCAATCGGTTTTGACCCAAATACGTTGTATTCAGGACTATTTATTTCTTCTGAATACCACCGGAGATCCCCGATCAGATACCCATCCTGCTCACAGCCGAAGGCAGACACGCAGCAGACATGTACCTCCATGTGCTTCCTTGTGCTTCCTTGTACTTGCACCGTGTATTTCCATTGTACTTCCATGCACCCTCCATGCACCACCTCAAAAAAGTGATCCAATCACGCTTATCATCTCGGAATGCGCAATAGGTAGGTATGGCTGATGGCAAAAAAAAGAGCCCGAAACCCAAGGTTCGGTACATGGTATTTGGGTGCGGGAGCATCGGCTATAATGTCATCGAAGAGCTTCTGAAAGAGACTGAAGATATCATCGTCATCGATTCGGATGAGAAGCGGGTCGAAGACTTAAAGGATCATAAATACCAGGCAGTTGTCCACGATATGGAGGACAAAAAGCTCTTTTTTGAACTCCCCATTCCAGAAATTATCTTTGTTCTCTCAAGCAGCAAGGAAGCCAATATGAATGCCGTGGCACTGGCAAAGAGATGCCATCCGCAGGCATTCTGTATAGCGCGTGCAGTTGATCTCTTCTCCGTGGACACACTGGTTGAAGCAGGTGCGGATGTCGTCCTCTACCCGCAGCAGGTGGTGGCAAGATCAGCCGTAAACCATATGAAACGCCTGATTGCAGCCAGAAGTGCGCAGCAGCTCTACTCACTCCTTGAAGGAATGACCGGCACACTCGGGATCATCACCCATAGAAACCCGGATCCCGATGCAATTTCAAGCGCAATGGCACTCTGCGCCATAGCACAGAGCGCTTCCAAGGGAGAACTCAAATGCGCCATCCTCTATGGAGGCAACGTCGGCCACCAGGAGAACCGGGCATTTGTGAACCTTCTCGATATAGATATGGAGCGGATCACGCCTGAACGGCTTGCTGAATGCAGCCACCTTGCGCTTGTGGACACCGGAGCGCCAGGTCCAAACAATGATCTCGATCCCTCACTGAAGATCGATATCATCATCGATCACCACAGCTCAGAAGGTGTCGAACTCAAGCAGAAACCACAATATATCGATATAAGACCCGAATCCGGCGCAACAGCCAGCATCCTGACCCAGTACCTGCAGGAACTTGATATCAGCGTCGACAAAACCATCGCAACAGCCCTGTACTATGGTATCCGGGCAGACACCCGGGAGTTCCGCAGGAATGTCACCGCAAGCGATCTCTATAATGCCGCATACCTCCTCCCCTTAACCGATCCCGATCTCCTTGACAAGATCATGTCTCCCTCCTATTCACAGGAGACACTGGAAGTAATGGGCAATGCGATTAATAACAGAAAGATCAAAAACGGCTTCCTCTTCTCAAATGTCGGTTATCTCAGGAACCGTGACGCCCTCCCGCAGGCAGCAGATATGCTCATCAACCTTGAAGGCGTCACCACCGCGCTTGTCTATGGGATCACCGATTCAAACATCACCATCTCTGCCAGGACCAAAGACATCAGGGTGCACATCGGCAATGTCCTCAAGGAGGCATTTGAGGAGTTTGGTGACGCAGGCGGCCATGCGAACATGGCTGCAGCAGCAATCCCCCTGAACTATTTCTCACTTGTCCGGGAGAAAGAAGATCTCCTGAAGATGATCATCGAGCCGATCCTGCTCAGGTTCTCACGGATTGTCGGCATCGATGACAACGGAGAGAACGAATGAGGTTTGAGGACTGGGAACCTCATTATACAGAAATACTCAATTACTTCGGCTTTGACCGTGAATCAGACGAAAGAGCAGCAGCGCTTCTCGGAGAGATCCTGGTCAAAAACGATATCGGACAGCTCAGGGATCTCATCTCGGAGCAAACCGTCACCATCTGCGGGAACGCCCCTTCTCTTGCCAGAGATCTCGACAGGATTGAAGGAACAGTCATCGCCGCAGATGCCGCCGCCCTCCATCTCCATGCACACGGGATCAGGCCGGATATCATCTTCACTGATCTGGATGGTGCTGAAGAGCCCTTTCTCGAGCTGAACAGGCAGAATACAGTGATCGTCGTCCATGCCCATGGCGACAACATCCCGCTCCTCAGACGATGGGTGCCTCTCTTTGACGGCCCGGTTGTCGGCACAACACAGAGCAGGCCGTTTGCCCATATCCATAACTTCGGCGGGTTCACAGATGGTGACCGGGCGGTCTTTGGAGCAGACGCCCTTGGCGCAGAACGAATCATCATCTGTGGGTTTGACCTCTCCGACACCTCAGTTGATCCGATGAAGAGAGGAAAACTCACCTGGGCACGGCGGCTGCTCTCTCTGCTTGGCTATGACCTCTGATGCACTGATCATTGACGGATACGTCGACGAGCCCGCATGCCTCGGCGTTCCCCCCTACCTCTCACCCTACATCAGGACCGTTGCAGGTGTTCTCATTGAAGCGGGATACCGCGTCCAATACCGGACAATCGACCAGGTCAGGTCTGCACCACAGGATCTCGCAAACCTCAGGAAGATCCCGCTTACAGTTGTGATCGCAGGCCAGACCGTTCCCGGAAAGTACCTCTCCGGAACCCCTGCCACCCTGACGGAACTCCGCCAGCTTGGAACGCTCTTTTCAGGAACGACCGCCCTTCTCGGCGGACCGATCGCCTACGGCATATCACCGGGTGGTGGGAAAGCAGCTGTCTCCGAACCAATAGCCGGATATGCAGGCAGCCTGGCAGGTGATCCCGCAACCTCACTCTTCCAGTACCTGGAGGGATTCGAATCTGATCGCCAGGAAAACTATGAAGAGAGCAGTGCCTGGAGCGTGCGTGGCGCAGAGATCATCAGGCAGCATCCCTGCTACCCTCACCTGATGCTTGAGCTGGAGACGGCAAAAGGCTGTCCCCGGTCTCTGACCGGCGGCTGCTCGTTCTGTACCGAACCATTCCTCGGCAGCCCCAGGTACCGGCCCATCAATCGTATCGAAGAGGAGGTGGCAGCACTTGCAGAACATGGCGCCACCCACTTCCGGATCGGCCGCCAGCCTGATCTCCTTGTATACGGGAGCAGCGGCGGTGCATTCCCGCGACCTGAGCCTGAGAAGATAGAAGCCCTGTTTCATGCGATCCGACGGGCAGCACCTGATCTGCAAACCCTGCATATCGACAATGTCAATCCCGCAACTATTGCAAGGCACCAGGAAGCTGCAACCGAAGCCCTGGAAGCAGTGGTCGCAGGCCATACGGCAGGCGATATCGCAGCCTTCGGGATGGAGACTGCAGATCCCGTTGTGATCGAGAGAAACAACCTGAAAGCCTCACCCGAAGAGGTGATGGACGCAATTGGAATCGTCAATACAATCGGTGGCAAAAGGGATACAAACGGCGTTCCCCACCTGCTTCCTGGCCTGAACTTCGTCTGCGGACTTGCCGGGGAGACCGCCGACACCTATTGTATGAACAGGGAATTTTTAACCACGCTTCTGAACGAGGGACTTCTGGTCAGGAGGGTGAATATCAGGCAGCTGATGCCGTTTGCGGGGACAGCAGCCTATCGTGAGAACACCCTCGACCGCCACCAGTCACTCTTCCGGTCATTCAAGGAATGGACACGAAAAGAGTTTGATACCGTCATGCTGCAACGGGTCTTTCCGCAATCAACACTTCTGAGAGATGCAGTTGTTGAGATCCCAGGCAGGCTCTCATTTGCACGCCAGATGGGAACATACCCGATACTGATCGGACTGCCGCTTGAGTACCCGGCACAAACCGTCCTTGACTGTGTGGTTGTGGGGTATGGAAGCCGTTCGGTGACAGCCCTCCCCTCTCCGATCCCGGTCAACCGGCTGCCAAAACAGGCTCTCAGCGCCCTGCCCGGCATCGGGAAGAAGACAGCTGCTGCAATAGTTGTACGCAGGCCCATCAGGTCACACGAAGAATGGGTACAGGTGACCGGAGGAACAGCGCTGGATCACCTGATCGTTTTTGATGGAAACAATGAATAACGCCTTAGATACAAGATATGCCTATGTCTTCTGAAGGGGGGAGCGACAGGGCAACTGATCTCACCTGGCATGCAATGGGTATTGGAGATATCCGCAGCCACCTTCAGACAGAACAAGACGGACTCTCAAAGGCAGAGGTTGCATCACGACAAGAACAGTATGGCAAAAACACCCTCCCCGGGAAAAAGGCCACCTCTACCATCCGCATTATCCTCAGGCAGTTTGCAAGCCCGCTGATATACATACTCGTTGTTGCAGGAATCGTCAAGGCGGTCGCAGATGACTGGACGGATGCAATTTTTATCTTTCTTGTCATCGGGCTCAATTCGGTGATCGGATCCATCCAGGAGTGGAAAGCCGAGCGAAATGCTGCTGCCCTTCAGGAGATGCTCACAATATATGCCCGGGTGAAACGGCAGGGATATGAGGAGAAGATCCCTGCTGAAGACCTGGTTCCCGGTGATGTCGTCTATCTTGAAGCAGGAAGCAGGGTGCCAGCCGACGTCAGGATCATCTCCTCCTCCTCCCTTGCAATTGATGAATCGCTTCTGACAGGGGAGTCCGTTGCAACCAAAAAAAATACCCATACCCTTCCTGAGGATACGCCGGTTGCGGATCGAAGCAACATGGGATTTGCCGGAACCACCGTCATGTCAGGCCGTGGCTTAGGGATCGTCACAACAACGGCCACACGGACAGAAATAGGAAAGATCGCCCTTTCAGTAACCACCACAGAGGTTGGAAAAACCCCCCTCCTTATCAGGATGGAGCAGTTTGCACGGAATATCAGTATCGCCGTTCTCTTTGCCTGCATCGTCCTTGCTGCGGTCATCATCTACCAGGGAGAGCCCCCAACAGAGGTCTTCTTCCTTGCAGTTGCCCTTGCTGTTGCCGCCATACCTGAGGGGCTTCCGGTTGCCCTGACCGTTGCGCTTGCTGTTGCAACAACACGGATGGCAGAGCGCCATGTCATTGTCAGGCAGCTTTCGGCTGTCGAGAGCCTTGGGAGCTGTACTGTCATTGCCAGCGATAAGACAGGGACACTGACGGTGAACCAGCAGACAGCCAAAATCATTGCCCTCCCGGGAGGCCGGGAATGTACTGTCTCTGGCGAGGGGTATTCCGGGGAAGGAGAGGTGCTCGATGATACAGGTGATCCGGCCGGCATCACCGGCGCACTCAGCAACCTGATCAAAAGCGGAATCATCTGCAATGAAGGCGATCTCAAAAAGCGGGATGAGAAATGGTCTTCCAATGGCGACGCGATGGATATTGCCCTGCTTGCCCTCGGGTACAAGGCAGGTTTTGACCCCGCAGCCATCAGGGCCACACACACCGTTCTCGCCGAGATCCCGTTCTCCTCAGACAACCGGTTTGCCACGGTCTGGTACCAGGAAGGAGAGGAGCGGTATGTCGCAGTAAAAGGTGCTCTTGAAGTCATCCTGCCTGGTTGCAGGACGATGCTCACCCCTGAGGGAAGCAAAGCGATCAATACCGGTTCTGTTGAGGAGCAGATGAAGAGTCTCACCAGCCGGGGGTACCGTGTGCTTGCGGTTGCCGGTGGGACATCTGATCCCGTCGAGGTGAAAGGCGGACCGCCTCCGGAGCTTGAACTCTATGGCCTGGTCGGGTTCATCGATCCCATCAGGCCGGAAGTATATGGCGCTGTCATGGAGTGTTATGAGGCAGGTGTGGATGTGAAGATGATCACAGGTGATCATCCGCAAACAGCTCTTGCCATAGCACAACAGCTTGGAATCGGAGAGGATGAAGATGACCTCATCACCGGACGCGAACTTGCAGCAGCAGGATCTCCAGGCAGCCCCGAATTTGCGGCCCTGGTCGACCGAAAACATGTGTTTGCACGGGTCAGCCCTGAGGAGAAGCTTCAGATAGTAAATGCGCTGAAGGCAGCAGGCCATTTTGTGGCAGTGACCGGTGACGGCGTCAATGACGCACCGGCCCTCCGGTCGGCAAACATGGGCGTGGCTATGGGATCCGGAACCGATGTTGCAAAGGACACCTCTGCAATGATCATCACCGACGACTCCTTCTCCTCAATTGTTGCCGGTATCGAAGAGGGCAGATATGCATATGACAATGTCAGGAAAGTCATCTTTCTCCTTGTCTCAACCGGGTGGGCAGAAGTCTTCCTCTTCATAACAGCAATCTTCATCATCGGCCTTCCAATACCCCTTGTCGCAGCCCAGCTCCTCTGGCTGAATGTTGTGACAAACGGCATCAAGGGAGTTGTACTATCATTTGAGCCGGGCGAGCCACATACGATGAAACGGCCACCGCGTGATCCTGATGAGAAAATGTTTGACCGTGTGATGGTCAGGCAGATCGCTGTTGCAGGCACCACAATGGGCACTGTGGCATTTTTATTCTGGTTCTGGCTTCTGCAGGCGGGTTATTCCACAGAAGAGGCTCGCAACCTCCTCATCCTGCTGGTGGTCATGCTCGAGAACTTCCATACCCTGAACTGCCGATCAGAGTACAAATCATTCTTCAGCATACCCATCTTCTCAAATATCTACCTGATCCTTGGAATCGTTGCAGCCCAGGCGATACATATTGCAGCCATGTACACGCCATTCTTCCAGGAGGCGCTGGGCATCGCACCAGTCTCCCTCAATGCATGGATAGGAGTCACGCTCCTCTCTTTCTCGGTTCTCGTGGTCGTGGAACTGTATAAGTATATCATCAACTGGATGGGAATGGTGCCTGGAGAAGAGAGGAAACCTACAGCAGACGCTCCATGATCAGCCGGTCAATATCCGGGTAATAGTATGCCTTCTCGTATGCGAGAATAGAAAAGCCTGTTGAAAGCAGAAGATCAGTGACCGGGCCGTGCCGTTTGGAGAGGGCAATCCTCACCCGTTCAACACCCATATCCTGAAACGACTGAAGGAGGGGGTTCATAAGGGCAGCCCCGATCCCTCGTCCCTGCCAGGCGGCAGTCACACCAATCCGCAGGATCCACCCCTCCCGAACCGTCTCCATCTCCTGCGCTCCGATGATAAAACCGATCCGCTCCTCTCCGATTGCTGCGACAAAGTATACAGGGGTAAACAGTTCTCCTGCCTGCCGCAGGAAGATGGGGGAATACCCAAAATCCCCGAAGAGTTCGTAGTCTATCCGGCATATATGCGGATAATCGTCAGGAATATACGGCCGTATGCTGCACTCCATCTGCATCAGTCCTCTCACGTACTACCTGCACAGACGGGGGAGATGTAAAGCTTTTCGTTTCGCTCATTTTTGCATATGTGTGGAAAACCCTTTGTCTCATTCCGCTCAACAATTAGGAATACAGCAGATCGAGGGATCCAGGTGGAGGAAGTCACCAGCAGTTACACACCACACAGCGTGGAGGAGGCAGTACGTGCATACTGGCGTGCTGAAGATACCTACAAGAAGGTACAGGAGCAGAGAGAGAGTGGAAAACCGTTCTTTTTTGTTGACGGGCCCCCATACACCACCGGGTATATCCATCTCGGAACGGCATGGAACAAGATCCTCAAAGACGCCATTCTTCGCTACTACCGGATGAAAGGCAGGCATGTCATCGACCGGGCCGGCTATGACATGCATGGCCTGCCAATCGAGGTACGGGTGGAGAATGAACTTGGTTTTCAATCAAAGAAGGATATCGAGACATTTGGAATCGCAGCATTTGTGGAGAAGTGCCGGACCTTTGCAGTCACCCATAAAGACATCATGAGCAGGCAGTTCTCTGATCTCGGTGTCTGGCTTGACTTTGAGAACCCCTACGAGACAATATCCAACGAATACATCGAGGCTGCCTGGTATACCCTGAAACGGGTCGATGAAGAAGGGATGCTTGAACGCGGATACCGTGTCGTCAACTGGTGTCCCCGGTGTGAAACGGCAATTGCCGATGCCGAGGTCGAGTACCTTGATGTCACCGATCCCTCGATCTTTGTCAAGTTCCCGGTTCTGGAGAGGGAGAACGAGTTTCTCGTCATCTGGACAACGACCCCCTGGACACTTCCCGCAAATGTCGCGGTAGCAGTCTCCCCGGACTTCCTCTATGCCCGTGTCCGCGCAATCCGTGAGGGTATATCTGAGATCCTCTGGATTGCAGAAGAACTCGTCGAGAGCATCCTCAAAGCAGGCCGGTACCAGGATTATGAGATCCTGGAGGTCAGGAGAGGATCAGATCTCGTCGGAACAGCCTACGAGTCTCCACTTGTCAGATCTGTTCCCATGCAGGCAACAATTCCCCACCGTGTCGTCGCAGCAGATTTCGTTGCGATGGAGAATACCGGGATGGTGCATATCGCACCAGGCCATGGCTGGGACGACTATGTCCTTGGCATGAAGGAGAAGCTCAGGATTGTCTGCCCTGTTGATGGCAGGGGCAGGTTCACCGATGAAGCAGGCGAATTTGCCGGTCTTGCAGTCAAAGACCCGGAGACAAACCAGCTGGTGATCGAGGCGCTTGGAGATGCACTCCTTGCAGACCGGAAGATGACACACCGGTACGGTCACTGCTGGCGGTGCAAGACCCCGAATATTTTCCGTGCCACCTCGCAGTGGTTCATCAAGGCAAGTGAGGCAAAAGAGCAGATGCTGGCCTCGATTAAAGACGAGGTCGACTGGTTCCCGGACTGGGCAGGCAGCGCCCGGTTCCATGACTGGATCGAAGGCGCACGTGACTGGTGCATCTCCCGCCAGCGGTACTGGGGCATCCCGATCCCGGTCTGGGTCTGTTCATCCTGTGAAACCTACCGGGTCATCGGCAGGTTCTCTGAACTGGAAGAACTCTCAAAAACCGCAGTCACTGATCCCCACCGGCCCATGGTCGATGAGATCACCTTCCCCTGTTCATGTGGAGGCACCATGAGCCGTGTTGAGGATATCTTCGATGTCTGGTTCGACTCAGGTGTCGCCTCCTGGGCAACACTCGGCTACCCCGGCAGGGAAGAGGAGTTTCAGAACCTCTGGCCGGCAGAATTCATCACGGAAGGTCAGGACCAGACGAGAGGATGGTTCTACTCCCAGCTGGGCCTCTCCCAGATCGCATTTGGCCAGGCACCGTACCGCCAGGTGCTGATGCATGGGTTTGCACTTGATGCTGCCGGGAAAAAGATGTCAAAGAGTTTCGGCAATGTCGTCACCCCTGAAGAAGTGATTCAGACATTCGGCGTCGATGTCCTCAGGTTCTACATGCTTTCTGCCTGTGCACCGTGGGATGACCTGAAGTTCAACTGGGATGGTGTAAAAACAGTCAACCGTGCATTAAACATCCTCTGGAATGTCTACCGGTTCCCGATACCCTATATGCGGCTTGACGGCTTTGCACCGGCAGCAGCACCGGACGGCACCTATGATCCAGGCACTGCTGCGATGATTGCAGAGAGCGGCGCAGTTGAGGACCAATGGCTCATCTCAAAGATCAACTCGCTTGCCAGAGAGGTCGATGCTGCAATGGCAGAGTACCATCTCCACCGGGCAACCAGGAAGATCCAGACATTCATCCTGGATGACCTCTCCCGCTGGTATGTCCAGCTCGTCAGGCCCAGGATGTGGCTTGAAGAGGAGTCCGTGAGCAAGCACCAGGCATACGAGACGATGTATTACGTGATGCGGTCACTTATCAGGATCACCGCACCATTTGTCCCCCACCTTGCAGAAGAGATGTACCGGAACCTGAAGCTTGACGGCGATCCAGCGAGTGTTCATATGCTCGACTGGGTTGGCGGAGACGACGCGCTCATCAACAGAACAATTGAGGATGCAATGGCTGTTGTCCAGTCATTTGACGATGCGGTTGCCAATGCCAGGCAGGCAGGCAGGAGAAAACTCCGCTGGCCTGTCAGCGAGGTCGTTGTTGTTACCGAAAGCGAAGGGGTGCAGACGGCAGTTGAAACACTCCGTTCGCTCTGCAAAGCGCGGGCAAATGCACGCGATGTCAGGGTCATAACCGGTACCTGGGATCGGATCCTCTGGACTCCTGTTCCACAGATGAAGAAGATCGGACCGGAGTTTGGAAAAGAGGGGGCACTTGTCAGGCGTGCAATCGAGGAGGCAGATGGAAATGAGCTCAAATCAGCAATCGGGCAGACGGGATCGGCCACCATCAGGGCGGGCGAGCGCGAGATAGAGATCACCTCTGATCATGTCACCTTCACCGAGAAACTCCCTGAGAATGTCTATGCCGCGCTCATGCCGGATGCCTCAGTCTATGTCGATGTCACCCTTACACCTGATCTTGAGTCCGAAGGATATGCGCGCGAGGTGATCCGCCGTGTCCAGGAGATGCGCAAGCAGATGGATCTCCAGGTAAACGATTCAATAGATGCAACCATCTCAATTGGGGACGAGCGGATCCTCAATCTGCTCAATGGATCAACCAGCTGGATTGCAAATGAGATTCGGGCCATAAAACTCGTCTTTACCGGTGATCAGCCATCAGAGGTACAGAAGACCGGATTATCATCCACCTGGGATATCGAAGGAATAGAGGTCACTATCAGTCTTGCAACTGCCTGTTGAAGAGGAGAGAGAGATACGCCCTCCCTTCTTCTGTATGAAAAACCGGTGGATTTCTATCTGCCACAATCCTTATGCGCGCAGTTTCTGCCTCTTCGCCGGTCAGGGGATTGTACCCGGTATGCGGCTTTTGCCTGCGGCAGATGAGTATACCCCGCCGCTGCCATCCGGGCGTCTTTGCGAGATTGATACCCCGTGCATGCATCATATCATGCAGGCTCGCGGTATTCATCCCATGCAGCCGCGTCTGTGCCTCTGATGCAGAATAACCATCCTGGAGAAGCGCCCACTGGCAGTAGGCATTGGTATGGTTTCGCCACGCCTCTTTCTGGCGCCATATGAGATACCCGGTTGCAGACGCAGGATCCACCGGCACAACCCGCGCATCAAATGAGATGGGATCAGGCAGGTCCAGGGCTTTTGTGAGCGCGCTTGCAGCAAATGAGGCGGCAACCGAGTCGAGTTTTTCAATCCGCCCTTCAAACGGGAGCTCAACGAGATAAAGACTGATCTCATCAGAAAAGGTATAGGCAAAGAGAGGCGCAAGGCCGCTTTTTGCGAGAAGGAGGCGCGAAACCTCCTCCATCGCGAGAGAAAAATCTTCGTCAAACGGTTTTTTCAGGGATAACGCTGTCGCTGCCGATCGAAATGATCTCCCATCCAGCCTGATAAAACAGGGGGATGTCGTCCGAAGTGCAGAGAAGATCTCCCGTTCTTTCATTCTTCTGGATCCGTTACAGCAGACGTCTTGAACGCGCCCGGGATATGACGGATAAGAACGATATCGGAAACCTCCTTAATCAGGCGGTATGGAATCTTTACGCCCTTGAATGATTTGAGATCAATAATGTCTGAATTGATGTTTGCAACAGCAAGCGATGCCATCTTCTTATTATCGATATCGATGACGACATCTTCGACATTGCCGATATATACGGCTCTGTCGGTGTAGACGCTCATACCAAAGAGCTCTGAGATCTGCCACTTCATAGCTATCTGTTCAAGATATATACTAAATAGTTAAAAAAGATAATCCTTTCATGGATGGATCCCTTGAGATAGGAAGGATTTTTGGCATACCGGTCCGGCTGCATGTTACATTTCTTCTCATAATCCCGCTCTTCGCCTGGATCATCGGATCACAGATCGGCCTGACGGTCACCTTTATCGAAGGCCTCTTTGCAGTTCCAATTGACCGGACCATCATTGAGAGCGGTTTTATCCCCTATATTATGGGTGCAGTCGTCGCGCTCGCCCTTTTCTTCTGTGTCTTTGTCCATGAGCTTGCACATTCGCTTATCGCCCGGGCAAATGGCATCAAAATCAACTCTATAACCCTGATCATCTTCGGCGGGGTCGCATCAATGGAGGATATGCTGCCGGATCCGAAGGTGGAACTTCCAATGGCACTTGCCGGACCCTTAACGAGCCTCGGGCTTGGGCTCATAAGCTGGGCTATGGTCTATGTCGTTGATATCTTTGTCGATGTCGCCGAAATTGCGGGTATTTTCGTGTATGGGTTTGGATATCTTGCTCTTCTGAATATCCTGCTCTTCGCATTCAATCTCCTGCCTGCATTCCCAATGGATGGAGGACGGGTGCTCCGCGCCTGGCTGGCCGGCCGGATGCCGCTCCATCGCGCAACCAGGATCGCTTCTGATATCGGAAAGGGCTTTGCCATCCTTTTTGGGATTTTTGGGATCTTATCTTTCAATTTCCTCCTGATCATCATCGCATTCTTCATCTATATCGGTGCAAGCCAGGAATCATCGATGGTCACGACAAACTTCCTCCTCCAGGATGTCACTGTCGGTGAGATCATGACCACCGATGTGGTCAGCGTCGAGCCGACGCGTCCGCTCATCGATGTGATCAGGCTGATGTATACCACAAAACATCTTGGATTCCCGGTCATCGAGCGCGGTGATTTCACCGGGATCATCACGCTTGCCGACATCCATAAAACGAGCGAGATAGATCGCGAGGCGATGCAGGTCCGTGACGTCATGACACGGCAGCCGATCATCACCATTTCCCCCGCTGCATCAGTGACCGAGGCACTGAAGATCATGACGATCCACAATATCGGGAGAATTCCGGTTCTGGAGAATGGAACCATTGTCGGGATCGTAACCAGGACAGATATCCTCACCGTCCTTGAGCTCAAGGAAGTGAGCTAGACTTCAAAAAAAACAGAGGAGTATCAGAGCGGGAGGCTCTGCCGGGTACCGGTCAGCTCAGTCCGGTAACCTCCGATCCCTTCAAGCATCGACCTGAAGGAGTCAGAACTGATGAGATCAAGTGCAGCGTCAATCCGGGGATCGGCAAGATCCTCTGTCATGATCGCAAGCTCATACCGCTCGCTGCCAACAGGAACAAACGATAACCCGGCGGTTCGTGCAGCAGAGGCTACACAGAGGCCGGCATCGGCTTCCCCGCTCTTCACTGCAAGAGCAACCGCAAGATGAGTCGTCATCTCGCGATTATACCCCTGGATCGTCCCGGGATCGATTCCCCGCTCACGCAGGAGATGGTCAAGGAGCATCCGGGTACCGGATCCCTTCTGCCGGTTCACAAACGAGACATCGGCAAGGTCATCAAAGGTGATGCCGTCCCGTGAGACGATCCCCTGTTCACGCTCTGCGACACAGACGAGCGTCACCGCCTCACCAGGCATGTACCGCTCCAGGTACCGGATATTATAGGTGCCATCATCAGCAAGAAGGTGCATCGGAGCACAATGGCAGTGCCGCCGCTTCAGGGCAAGGATACCTCCCATGCTCCCGATATGGGCTGAATGAACAGGGAGGGGTGAGAGGAGATCGGCGAGATTGTCGAGGATTGGATCGTGGCTGCCTGCAAGAATGATAGCAGACCGGATCTCCTCTTCGGAACGGCTGCTCTGTATACTGACCGGTTCGCCTGCTTCCATCCCTTCAGAATCACGGGGTATACGGAGGACTCCATGAGACCTGACCGCACTCATCTGGACACCTGCCCCCCGTGAGAGCGGGGTTGCTATCATCCGTCCCCCAACAAAACCCGCAGTCATCAGGACAAATTCGTCGGTTCCGATATCTGAGGCTAGCGAACGGGTCAGTTCGGCGACAACTGGTTTTGGCTGCACAACCGGGATACCGGCAGCACGAACAACAGGCGTGATAATCTCACGGATAATTGTCAGTGCCGAGAGGGGGTAGCCGGGAAGCCCGATGATGGGCGTGTCATGAACAGACCCGATGATCACCGGCTTCCCGGGTTTGATCGCAACCCCATGAACCAGCACCTCGCCGAGTTCTTCGACAACAGTTGCAGTATAATCTTTCGTTCCCTTCGATGAACCTGCCGAGATAATGACGAGATCATGGTTTTGGACTGCTGTTGCAATTGCATCCCTGATACGCTCCGGATCATCTGCAACAGGCGGGAAGACGACCGCTTCAACACCAAGCGATTCCAGGTGTGCTGCCGCCATCAGGCAGTTGCTCTCAACAACCTGGCCCGGTTTTGGGCGGGTGCCATGAGCAACCAGTTCACTGCCTGTCGGGATGAGCGCAACCGACATCGAGCGGAGATCCAGTTCCGTGACCCCATAGGCAGCAAGCGCCCCGATGTCGTGGTACTGGATCTGGTGGCCACGAGGGATGGCCATCTCAGACTCGGCAATATCCTCCCCGACAGGGCGGATATGCTGCCAGGGAGCAGCAGGCTGCCTGATCAGAAAACCGCCATCACCCTCTGTGACATCCTCGATCATGATGACGGCATCATAGCCTGCGGGAACAACATTGCCGGTATTCACCCTGACAGCAGCTCCGAGAAAGACCGGGGTCTTATCTGTTGCACCGTGGGTGTCAGATGAACGAACCGCAATCCCGTCCATTGCCGAAAGGTGCGCTTCGGGAACCGAATAGTCAGCAAAGACCGGAGCTGCCGTCACCCCGCCCACACACCCGGGCAGGGGAACCCTGCGGGTGCGGAGGGGGGAGCTGCACCTGGTCAGGATGATATCTATTGCCTCCTCAAGAGGCACCAGGGAGAGGTACCGGCTTACCACAATATCACCTCCACACCTGATCCAGTCTCGTATCCTTCAGATCCCGCAGGCACCCGGACATACCCGTCGCTCTGGACAAGCGTATGAAGCAGGCCGGATTTTGAGAAGAGCGGGGTTGCGGTATCCCCGTTGAGCCTGACCCGGACATAATCCTCTCTCCCTTTTGCAGAGGGAATCGACGCATCCAGGGTAGCCTGGCATGTATGGTACCGGATTGCAGAGCCGCTCATTGCCTCAAGCAGCGGGCCGGTTATGGCTCGCAGAACCATGAATGCCGATGACGGATGTCCCGGCAACCCGATGACAGGCTTTCCGGCGACCTCCCCGATGATCGTCGGTTTTCCAGGAGAGATGGCGATCCCATGGACGAGCAGGCGGCCAAGTTCGGTTATCACCTCTGCAGATGCATCCCGCTCGTCCTTGGAGCTCCCGCCGGAGATGATAACAGCATCCGCACAAGCGATTGCGTCCCTGAGAGCTGCGGTGAGCAGACCGGGATCATCTGGAACAATACCGCAGGAGATGGGTATGCACCCGCACTGGCGGATGAATGATTCGCAGACGATCGAGTTGACATCCCGCACCTCGCCGGGAGAGGGGTGAGTCTCCGGAGGTACAATCTCGTTTCCGGTTGCTATAACGGCAATCCCGGGCACACGCCTGACCAGGACAGATGATATGCCCGCTGCGGCGAGCACGCCTGCCTCCTGGGGAAGAATCGGCCGCCCTGCTGAAATAATCACTTCGTTTTTCTGGAAATCCTCATCAGCACAAACAATATTCTCCCCTTCTGCCAGGGGGCGCATCACCAGGACAGAATCCCCTGCTGATTCGGTATACTCGATCATCACCACTGCATCCGCACCCAAAGGCACCATCCCTCCGGTCGGGACATACCGGCATTCCCCTGCCCGGACCGAACCCGGATCCGCAGATCCCATCTCGACCCGTCCCGTGCAGGTGAGCATGGACGGGAGCGATTCGCCAGCTCCCGCGGTATCTGCAGCAAGAACCGCATAGCCATCCACTATAGATCGTGCAAACCCCGGCATATCCTCCGGGGCGGTGACATCTGATGCAGCTATGCGAAAAACCGCATCTGCAAGAGGCAGACGCTCTTCCCCGGGAGAGGGTGCGATTGAAAGGAGGGTCTGCAGAGCGTCTTCAACCGGAATAACCCGGAGAAAACGGCTCATTTAAAACAACCCAGCTGGCAGCCGCGGATCTTGATACCGTTTTTATTGCAGTATTTTGCTATCTCGAGCTTGTCGATGCCGTGCTTTTCTGAGATCTGAAATGCCGCATCACACTGGATCTCCTTGCCAATACCCTGCTCAGCAAAGATTTTTGCTATTGCTTCCTGTGACATACTTCTCCTGTTGCACTGCCGGTATAATAGCATTTACAGATCAGGATCAAAGAAGCAGGAATCATTACCTCTGGGATCAAACCCGGAGAGGGATGGTGACAGCACTCGTCTATTCCGCGCTTGACCCCGCGGGACTGGCAATACGATCAGCTCTCGATGAACTCATAGAAGATGGATCAGGGCCCGCCTGGCCACTTCTTGAGGAAGACTATTTCTTCCACAGGACCGAAGGCAGGCTGATCTATGCAGATGGTCTTGACCAGGAGATCCAGGCAGACCGGATCATATTCCTCTCACGCCATACAAGTGAGCGGCCCTACCCGGTGCTGACAGTCCATGTCACCGGCAACTTCGCCGAAGCTGCATATGGCGGCAGACCCAATGAACTGGCAGTCGCAGATCCGAAGATGATGCAGGCTGTTTTGAAGAACCTGAACCGTTTTGTCCCAAAGGGATATCGGGTCGCCTATGAAGTAACCCATCACGGCCCAACAGATCTGAAAACTCCCTCGTTCTTTGTTGAGATTGGGAGCACAGAAAACGAGTGGCGTGATCCGGAAGCAGCCCATGCCGTTGCCAGAAGTGTCCTTATGGCAAAACCCGGCAATGCTGTACCGCTCATAGGATTTGGAGGGACCCATTACGCTGTCCGGCAGACCGCCATTGCAGGCAGCACACGGGGAGCGTTTGGGCATATCGCACATACAAGGGAGATCTCAAGCCTGACCCCTGAACTTGTTGCGCTGATGGCTGAAAGATCCGGCGCGGTGGCGGGATACATCGACAGAAAAGCCATGACAAGAACAGAGGCAAAACAAGTCAGGTCACTTCTGCAGCAGGCAGGCCTGCCAGTCATCACCGAGGGAACCATGCACGAGCTTGGGGATGTTGGCTGGCAGACCTGGTGCAGGGCAGCTGACCTTGCAGCAACACATTACCCCGGATCCGTGATTAAAAACCATGGCATGGCAGGGGACTGTGATCCGGAGATTGTATCGATCCATGAAGAGCTCCTCCAGGAAGCGCTCCGCGCCGATGAGGAGGCGTTTCTTACGCTCCTCGATACCATCACTCCGTCAATCAGAATCACAACAGGCGGTTCTGCAGCCCTCCCTCTCTTCATCGGGTGTCGTGAGCAGAAAGAACAATTAGCAAGTGATTTAATAACCCTGTGTGTACAACAGATTACGAAACATTCTCTCTCTGTTGTCGAGGGTGATCGCCTTATCATCAGGAGAGATCGTTTTGACCCTGAGAAAGCGCGCATGCTTGGGGTACCCCCTGGGCCACTCTTTGGCAGACTCGCCGCCGGACTGGAGATCACTGTCGGGGAGAGTCTTATAAAGCCGGAGATGGTCTCCTCCCGTGATGAGCGGGAGATAACAATTCCGGGATTGGAGAGATATACATGAGATCAATTGTGGAAGAGGCATTATCACGGAAGAAGGAAGAAGAAGCGGAGGAAGCAGCATATTCCTCTTCATCAACCGAACGCACACCTATTGTGGATGCTCAGAATGAACCGGCTCCTGAAGGATATGTCGAGGATGATGACTTTGACGATGTCCTTGCATCACTTCGCACAATCATCACGGTCATCGGATGCGGTGGTGGCGGATCAAACACCGTCAACAGGATGTTTGAAGAGAATATCCATGGCGCACAGATGATCGCAATCAACACCGATGCCCAGCACCTCGCAATGATCAAGTCCGATCGGAGGATGCTGATCGGCAGGCAGACAACAAAAGGCCTGGGCGCAGGTGCAGTACCCCGCCGGGGCGAGGAAGCGGCAATCGAGAGCGAGGATGATATTCACCGGGTTCTTGCCGGAAGCCACATGGTCTTTGTCACTGCCGGTCTCGGTGGCGGTACAGGTACCGGATCCGCACCCATCGTCGCAAAAGCCGCCCGTGAAGAGGGGGCGCTCACCATCGCTGTGGTGACACTCCCCTTCACGGCCGAGGGAGCAAACAGGATGGAGAATGCCGAAGCCGGACTTGAACACCTTCGTGAAGTTGCAGATACTGTCATTGTCGTTCCAAACGACCGGCTTCTCGAAGTCGTACCCCGCCTCCCGCTCGCCACCGCTTTCAAGGTTGCCGATGAGGTGCTGATGAAAGCAGTCAAAGGCATCACCGAACTGATCACCCTCCCCGGGCTTGTCAACCTGGACTTTGCCGATGTCCGGTCTGTCATGGAACAGGGCGGTATCGCCATGATCGGGATGGGAGAATCCGATTCCGAAGATAAAGCAGGAGATTCCGTGAAGAAAGCCCTCCGCTCACCACTCCTTGATGTCGATATCTCAGGCGCAACTGCAGCGCTCGTCAATGTTGTCGGAGGCCCCGACATGACAATGTCCGAGGCTGAAGGTGTTGTACAGGAGATATACGAGAGAATCGATCCGGACGCACGGATCATCTGGGGTGCACAGATCGATCCCGCGATGGAGAACAGAATGAGGACGATGCTGATCGTGACCGGTGTTCAGTCACCCCAGATCTATGGGAAGATCGAAGAGCCATATCACGGGCAGCGTGTCCAGAAACAGTATGACATAGATTTCCTTAAGTGATATACCATGGATATGCCTGAATTGAAGAGGCCTGATTTCAAAGGTTTCAATATTAATGAAGAACTCTTCCGGAAATATATCCGTGTCCTGAAACTGGCGCGGACTCCGACACGTGAAGAGTTTACGAAGATCGGCCTTGTTGCGGCGATTGGAATTTTCATCATCGGACTGATAGGATTCCTCCTCTACGAGATCATGCTTCTGGCATAAAGTACCTGATCACCATGACCGAGGCTGAAAACCACTACTACGCCGTCAAGACGACTTCAAAGCAGGAACGTGCTGTAGCCGATGCAATATTCCGATCAATTGAACGGAAGCTGGTCGATATACGGGTCTCATCAGTGATCGTTCCCGGAGAGCTCAAAGGATATGTGATCATCGAATCACCCGAGGGGCGGGGACGTATCCAGGAGCTGATCGAGCAGATACCAAGTGCACGATCACTTGTGCCCGGTGAGACAAAGCTCGAAGAGGTGCAGCATTACCTGGTGCCGAAGCCTGTCGTCTCGGGGATAGAAGAGGGGACAATTGTCGAGCTGATCGCAGGGCCGTTCAAAGGTGAAAAGGCCGTTGTCAAACGGATTGATCTTGGAAAAGAAGAGATCACCGTTGAACTCTATGAAAGCATTGTTCCAATCCCAATCACTGTTCGCGGCGACCACGTCAGGGTCATCGAACGAAGAAGCGATGACTGAAAATTAGATGCGCAAAGAGACCCGCAGGATCCCTCTGCCCGGGTCACCACCACACTTTTTTCCCATCAGGTTTATCATACCAGCCGTTGACATATATGAACCACAGCTGAGAGTCAGGTTAGACCGGACTTTTGGCATGGTGATACTATGGCAGAAACTGTCGAGGTACTGGTACCCGGCGGTAGAGCAACCGCAGGCCCGCCATTGGGCCCTGCGCTGGGTCCTCTTGGAATCAACGTGAAGGGCGTCGTTGACGAGATCAATCTCAAGACGAAAGAATTCAATGGAATGACAGTGCCGGTCACGGTGGAGGTCGACGATAAGAAGAACTTCACCATCACGGTGGGTATCCCGCCGACGACTGCACTGGTTCTGAAAGAAGCTGGTTCCGAGAAGGGGTCATCAAGCCCGAATACCCAGCCGGTTGGTGATCTGCCGCTCGAAGCGGTCATCAGGATCGCCCGCATGAAACAGGAGTCGATGCTCTCCTATGACCTCAGGAATGCGGTCAAGGAGGTTATGGGCACCTGTCGCTCTGTAGGAGTGACAATCGAAGGCATGAAGTCAAAAGATGCGATTGCCGCGATTGATGCGGGTCAGTTCGATGATCAGCTGAACGCATAGACAAACAGACAACCATAGGAGATCGGACGCATCCGGTCGAAGACTATGGAGGCATGAGTACATGGTTGAAATAACCCAGATTCAGAATGCCGTATCCGCGGCTATCGAGCAGGCCCCGAAGAGGAAATTCAGGGAGAGTGTGGACATAACCGTCAACCTGAAGAACATCGACATGGCCCAGCCGAAAAACCGTATTGATACGACGATTCTTCTGCCAGAGAGTGCAGGCACCAAAAAGATAGCGGTTCTGGGCAAAGGGGATATCACATCCCAGGCAAAAGAGGCAGGTGTTGATACTATTATCGGCCCTGAAGAGATCGAACGCCTGGGAGGAGAACCGCGTGAAGCCAGACAGGTTGCATGCGATTATGACTATTTCCTTGCAGAGACCGCCGTTATGCCACTCGTAGGCCGATTTTTAGGTCCAAGACTTGGACCACGCGGCAAGATGCCGATGCCCATCCCACCGGGACAGGACATCAGGCCTATAGTCGAACGTCTGCGTGGATCGATCAAGATCAGGACCAAAGACAAGCTGACATTTTCTGCAAAAATCGGGAACACTGAGATGAGTCCTGAAGAGCTTGCAGCAAATATCAGTGCAGTCCTCAAAAGGGTCGAAACTACTCTGGAGCAGGGTTCACAGAATATCCGCTCGGTCTATGTCAAAACGACCATGGGCCCGGCAGTGAAGGTGATCTAGATGGCAATTTATACCCGCCACCTGCCTCAGTGGAAACAAGACATTGTCGAAGAGATCAAGAAGAACGTGGGTGAGTATGCAGTACTTGGTATCATCGATACCTATGGCATCCCGGCCACACAGTTCCAGCAGATCCGACGCAACCTCAAAGACACCACCGTCATCAGAGTGCTGAGAAATACGCTTATCGAACATGCGTTCTCAGATCTTGGCGGCGTCTACGAGGACCTCAAAGATCATATCACCGGACACTCTGCATTGCTGTTCACAAACGAAAACCCGTTTAAGCTTTTCAAGTCCCTTGAGCAGACGAAGACGAAGCGAGTCGCAAAAGCAGGCGAGATCGCTCCCGAAGATATCGTTGTTGCAAAAGGACCGACAAGCTTCAAGCCAGGGCCAATTGTCAGTGAACTTCAGCAGGCAGGAATTCCCGCCACCATCGAAGGAGGCAAGGTGAAGATCCGTGAGACAAAGACAGTCGTGAAAGCAGGAGAGGCAATTGACCGGAAGAAGGTCGGAATCCTCTCAAAACTCCAGATCAAACCAATGGATGTTGGTCTTTCGCTTCATGTCGCTCTGTACCAGGATCAGCTGTACCTCTCAGACGTTCTCGACATTGACGAGGCCGAATATTATAACAATCTCATCCTCGCTGTCCAGCAGGCATTCAACCTCTCGGTTAATGCAGCATATCCAACTGCATTCACGATTGAGACGATCCTTGGCAAGGCATACCGCGAGGCACGCGGTCTCGGCATAGAGGCTGCCGTCTACGAGAAAGATTGTATCGATGACATCATCGGTAAGGCATACAGACAGATGAACACACTAAAAGCATTAGTTGAATAAGGTGACTGAATTATGGAGTATATTTACGCTGCTCTCTTACTGCACTCCGCTGGAAAGCCAGTAGAGGAAGAATCGGTTATGGCAGTTCTCTCTGCCGCTGGTATCGCTACAGATGAATCCCGTGTGAAGGCGCTTGTTGCTGCCCTCGACGGTGTTGACATTCAGGAAGCCATCACCAAGGCAGCTGCAGCACCTGTTGCAGCAGCCGCAGCACCGGCAGCTGCAGCAGCACCTGCCGCCGCTGAAGAGGCTCCCGAAGAGGAAGAAGAGTCAAAGAAGGAAGAGGAAGAAGAGTCCGGCATGGCCGGCCTTGGTGCCCTCTTCGGCTAAAACTCTTTTTTTTACAGAACTATTCCTGTTCCGGCTTTGTTTTTCCCGGTTTTATCTGCCGGATCGGATGCTCAAAATCCCGTGCTTTATTCTTTCTTCACACGGTATGCAGCAGATATAACCTGACCATACGAGATACAGCCATCCCCGAGAGGATAGTCACAATTGATCACCGGCTGGATCCCGGCTCTCTCAAGCTCGTTGCAGATGGTTGTGCGGATCATGGTGTTGTAACAGACACCGCCTGAGAGGGCTGCAAGCGTACTACCGCTCTCATTGGCAGCTGATACCGCGAGGTGCGCAATACCCGTTGCAAGGTTATACTGAACCGAGGCAGCAATATCCGCAATACCGCGGCGCCGTACCATCGGCTGTTCATGAGCAATGCCAAGATAGCGGTTGAGCGCCTCTTCCATAAGCTGTCGTGTGGAAAAGATCTCCACTCCTCCCGATTCCATCACAACAGGCTCCCAGGGCTCTGGCTTCCCGGATGCAGCAGCTGCTTCAAGCCGCATTGCAGGCTCACCATCATAGGTCCGCTCGCTGCAGATACCAAGCAGTGCTGAGGCGGCATCAAGCACCCGGCCGGTGCTGGTGGTTGTCATTGTATTGAACCGCCTGCTGACCTGGTGGGCAAGGGCTGAGAGCGCAACATCGCTCCACCCGTGATCCGAGAGGACCTCAAGAACACGGTCATCCGGCAGGATCCCATACAGCATCCGGCCGGGATGGGTTGTCGCGGCATCGCCACCGGGCATCAGCACCTCTTCAAGATGGGCAGCCCTCCTGTAGTCGGGTACTCTTCCGACAAAGATCTCGCCGCCCCAGACGGTGCCGTCATCCCCATACCCGACACCATCAATTGCAATCCCGACACACCGCTGTTGTGTCGTTGCCGCGATATGGGCACGGTGATGCTGAACCGGGATAACCTCAGCACCGGTTGATGCTGCAAGCTCATGGGCAAACCGCGTCGAGAGGAACTGAGGGTGGGCATCACAGGCGATGATATCCGGGGAGAAACCGGTGAGCCGGGATAGCCGCTCAACGGTCTCTTCCAGGTACCGGACCGTTCCAGGGTTTCTGATGTTGCCGATATGCGGGGAGGTTATACAGAAGCCATGCTGGTAGATGGTGGCATTCGCATTCAGCTCAGGGCCGACACCAAGAATGCGACAGTCACCCAGATCGATCCGCTGCCGCCTGGGCGCCATCCCGCGGGAGAGCCTGATGATGAGACCATCCCGGATCACCGAGTCATCACACCTGTTCTGGATCACCCGGTCATGCGTGAGGAAGTAGTCAACTGTCCCACGGAGGCGCGACATTGCCCGGTCAATCCCGGTGATCATGGGATCCCCTGGTATATTTGCACTCGTCATCACGAGAAGCGGTGCCTTCAGGTGCTGAAAGAGGAGGTGATGCAGTGCGGTATAGGGGAGCATTACCCCGATGGTATGGAGGTTTGTGATGGTGTTGTGAGCAGAATGATCCCGCTTCTCAAGAACTGCAATGGGCCGTGCAGGACTGGTGAGAGCTGCCCTGTCTTCTGCTCCCAGGTGACAGATCTCTTCTGCGACATCCAGGTCAGCCATGATGGCAAGAGGCTGTTTGGATCGTCCAAGCCTCGTCTTCAGCCGTTCTGCCTGCGATTCTATACAGGCGATATGAAATCCGCCGATACCACGGATTGCCAGAATCTTTCCGGCATCCAGAAATTCTGCCGTTTTTCGGATCTGATCTCCAACCGGCAGAGGCCTGCCCTCGGGATCGAGAAGGGTCAGGGAAGGGCCGCAGGCCTCACAGGCGATTGTCTGGGCATGGTGGCGCCGGGAGTCCGGGTTCCAGTACTCCTCCTCACATGCAGGGCAGAGGGGGAACTGATCCATTGTTGTCCGGATACGGTCGTATGGAAGCGCGCGGATAATGCTGTATCTCGGGCCGCAATCAAGGCATGACGTGGCCCAATAGCCGGAATAACGCCCATTGAGCTGGTTTATATCAGCAATACACGCATCGCATGTCGCAACATCAGGGGGGATCAGGCCAGAGAGGCTTCCTGAACCGCTCTCACATATGGAAAAGCCAGCCCGGGGTGCAGCTTGCAGGTCTGTTACGATCACCTCGTCTATTGCTGCAAGGCGGGGGCCTTTTGAAATCGCTTTCAAAAAGTCTTCAAAACGGTCTCCTTCGGCATGAATGACAACTTCGCTCCCGAGGTTCGTAACCGACCCACGGATACCGAGCGAGACTGCCATGGCATAGACAAAGGGGCGAAATCCAACTCCCTGAACGATCCCGCGGACAATGATAGTGCCTGATCTCCGCATGGATTATCAACAAAGGTTATAGAATTACAGAGCCATATAGTACATCAGGGTTTTTATAGTGACGGATCATCCTAAGACAAAAATTGTCAGCGACCCTGTGGAGCTCGTGCCGCTCCTTGTTACATTTAACAACTCAGGGTATAAAGTAGTGTATGAAATGCTCTCGAAGTCATGGGTGACTGAATCTGAGCTCTGTGAACACCATGACCAGGAATGCATCAGCCATTGCCTGAAGATGCTTAAGAAAGGAAACCTCATCGAAGAGCAGTGGCGAACCGAGGCAGGCAAAAAACCAGAGAAGGAATACCGGGTCAATTACTTCAAGTTCAGGGCAAATTTCCAGTGTTCCATGGAAGACCTCGTCTCAATGCTCTATATATCAACATCAAACGATGAGTCACTGAGGGATCTCTCAGACCGGATTAAAACCGAGGTTGATCTGGGGAATACCTCTATTGGGGAGATCGCGCGGAAAGTCGGTGTGAAACCGATCTATGTGAAAGGCATAGCAAAACGCCTTCCTCATTTCGATGTCCGGGGCCAGGGGTTGATACTCCTTGACGGAGAGCGATAGAGACCCCCTCAGCATCCTTCTCCGGAGTAAGAGAGAGACCACACGGTTTCAGGTACTGGTCGAGATAGCCGAGCACCAGCCGTCGATCAGGCAGCAGGAGATAGCAGAAAAGCTCGGTGTAACACCACAGGCAATCTCTGAATATATCCGTGATCTGGCAGATGACGGCCTGATTGTTGCCGAGGGGCGCGGCAGGTACAGTGTCACCAGAAAAGGTGTAGAATGGGTACTGCAGAATGCTGAACAGCTGGAAAGCTATGCACGCCATGTCAGGCGCGATATTATCCAGCAGGTTGCAGTCTGGGCTGCAATCGCCGGAGAAGAGATCCAGAAAGGTGATGAAGTCGGTGTGTACATGAAAGGAGGGTGGCTCTATGCCGGAAGCGAGCCGCGATCTGCAATGGGTGTTGCAATCGATGATGCCGAGAAGGGAAGCGATGTCGGGATCGCACGGTTAAACGGCATCATTGATCATACCGAAGGTACCATCTGCGTCTGTAAAGTCCCACGGATAGAGCGGGGCGGATCCCGCGTAATCGAGAGAGAGCAGCTCTATAAAATCGTTCAGAAGGCCGAGATCGTCGGTGCTGTCGGTGTAGAGGCATATATGGCACTCAAAAAATCAGGAATCAGATCTGATATGTTCTATGGCGCACGCGAAGGAGTCATCGAAGCTGCGTTCCACGGGATGAACTGTGCTATTATCGTTGTTGATTCCGAGTTTACCGATTTTATCAAGCGTCTTGAGACGGCCGGCCTCTCCTATACAATCCACGATCTGGCAGCTCAATAAAACAGATATGAGCGCTATTGTCCTCCCATGGAAGAAAGGATACCGGATCATCTTCTATGATGATCGGAAGATCCGGCATATCGGCCTGGTATCGCTTGAGCGGACGACACGGGGCATTCGTCCCGATGACTTCCTGGTCAGGCGACCAGGCGCCTCCCATCCCCGGAAAACCCCGACAAAAGATCTGATAGCCGCTCTCAGGGGCGGCAGTGTCCACCTGACACAACAGGATATGTATTTTGAGGAGTTCCTGCGGGATCTCCAGATACCGTTCCAGTACCAAAAGATCTGCCGGATATGCCTGCTTGAAGACCGGATTACGCAGCTGACCAGTGAAACGTCGATTCGGTGCGGACGAGAGGAGATCTGTCTTACCTGTGCCAAAAAAGAGCTCTCGCGGGAGCTTCAGCACCTGAGGAAACTCGGAAAACGGACACGTGCGCATATAGAGGATCTCCTGCTCGAACACCGGGACCTTGAGGCAGTACTGGCTATCATCCAGCCCGAATCCCTGGATATGAAGAAGACCCTCTATGACAGGGTTGATGCCCACCCGGTCACAAAGACCGACAATCTTGTTGAGCTGCCGGTGCCGAGGGAGTTTGTCGATGCGACCCCTGTCACCACCCTGATGCCTGTCCAGCAGCTGGCAGTCGAGTCAGGGCTCCTGTATGGGAAACACCTGCTTGTCGTCGCTGCAACAGCCAGTGGAAAGACATTTATCGGAGAGCTGGCCGGGCTCAAAAATCTCCTGGAAGGGCGGGGGAGACTCCTCTTTCTGGTTCCGCTTGTTGCACTGGCAAACCAGAAGTACGAGCGGTTCTCTGAATCATACAGGAAAATAGCGAGTGTTTCTCTCTCAACCGGCGTCTCACGCCTCAATCTCCCGGAGACACGATCAGCTGCCCGGCGTGATAGCGGATCCGGGATCATCGTCGGCACGTACGAAGGTCTGGATGCGACGCTCAGGAGAGGAAAAACGATCAGCAATATTGGAACAGTCATCATCGACGAGGTTCAGATGCTTGAAGATCCTGACCGCGGCCACCGGCTTGACGGGATGATCGCCCGGCTCAAGCATATCGCTCCAAAGGCGCAGTTCATCTATCTCTCGGCAACAATCGGATCCCCCCATCTTCTGGCAAAGAAGCTGAATGCGAACCTGGTAACCTATGCCGAACGGCCGGTCTCACTTGACCGCCACCTCCTCTTCCTTGAGCGGGACGCAAAGATTCCAACCATCAAACGGCTTATCTTCGAAGAGTTTGGCAAGAGCTCGTCAAAAGGGTACAAAGGCCAGACGATCGTCTTCACAAATGCCCGGTCCAGGTGCCACCAGATAGCAGATGCAATCGGCCCGAGGGCAGCCCCCTACCATGCCGGCCTGACATCACAGGAGCGGCGGGAGATTGAGTCAAAGTTTGCAAAAGGAAAACTTGCTGCGGTCGTGACAACTGCCGCCCTTGCAGCAGGCGTTGACTTCCCTGCATCACAGGTGATATTTGATGCCCTTGCAATGGGGATCGAGTGGCTGACCGTCCAGGAATTTCAGCAGATGACCGGGCGGGCAGGAAGACCCGATTTCCATGATGCGGGCCGTGTTGTGATCCTCGCAGAACCCGGTGGATCCTACTCGCGGGAGTCAAAGGCAACTGAAGAGGAGATCGCACTGAACCTCCTGCGAGGCGTGATGGAAGAGGTTGCCCCGGTGTATGGGATGGAAGAGAGCAGCGAGGTGTATGCGGCAAATACGGTTGTTGCAAGGGGCAGGGAAGGGGATATCGAGGAGATGAATGAGAGGATGGTCGGCACACTTGAAGATGCGATGCCGGTGATGGAGAGACACGGTCTGATCATCCGGAGAAAAGGCACAATCGAACTCTCACCACTTGGGAAGGTGATGAGCGAACATTTCATCGGAATTGAGCGGCTGATGCGGATCCGGTCACTTGTCAGATCAGTCGATGACCCGCTGCTGATTGTAGCAGATCTTGAATGTAAAACCGATGATGACGAGCAGAAGAAGAGATAAAGAAACGTGTCTCCAGGCAGGACAGCAAGCTGGACAGCAAACAGCACAGATCAACGTAGCCTGCACGAACCGCCTTTTGATTCACAAAAAAGCCTCCTCGCTATTTCATGTGGGTAGTTTGAAGCAGGTGCGGCGCGGGTATCGGGGGGCGGGGTAATCGAGGGAGCAGGATGACAGAGCTGATACACCCTTGCTCATCAGAGCAACCTGAAAGGCGATTCCAAAGGTTGCGGGGTGTTATCTGCTTCTGGCAGACCAAAGGAGCATTCCCGCCCCCTCCCGCGCCTGCATCTGCAAATACCCGGTTCAACATCCCTTGCGGAGCATGTGTGGACGGGGACGGGGCGGTGGGAAAAACGCCTCAGTGAACAGACCCTGATGATGATGCAAACATTTGATAACCAGATGATGACTCGTCCCTATTTTTAAAACCCATACGAATCAGCAAGAGCCAGAAAAAAATGATCCCGGGTCAGGTGGCTGGCATACCACCTTTCACCCCAGACAGACCCACCGGTCATAGATCGGATCCCGCTCATTTTCAAAGACCTCAATTGATCGCTCATTTGAGTCTCCCCATGCAAGAATCAAGTCAGCTTCGTATTTTGTGCCAACCGTAATCAGCGCATTGTCGCAGAGGTCAAAGAGAACCATCACCAGCTCTTCCCAGACATCAGTTGCAAACGAATGGATCTCACCGATCATAATGCCAAGGCCTTTCTCAACCGGAGGGAGGAAGCTATCTGCGGATCTTCCGTCGATACAGAGCGTGCCGCCGGGGTCCAGCCTGCCAGCGATCAAACCCCGGGCAATCAGTGCGGGATCGTTATCATAGGCAAGCGGCTCCATACCCATCCCCCTGACGATAGAAGATCCGATCCCCGAACCACAACAGCAGTCGATACAGGATCCCGATCCATTGGCACCCCAGACCTCATGGATGAGCGATTCGAGTTTTTCTATTCTGTCCGGGGGTACATCCTCAAATGCAGGATGAACCATTGACCTGATCCCGTCTGCAAAGACCTGACGGACCGCACGTTCCCAGGTGTGCCGCTCAACCTGGTACAGATCCCCCCCGACCTCCTCAAAACAGTTGATCTCCTCCCCGGTCAGGGGGCGGTACAGGCAGGTGGACGCCCACCAGGTCTGCCCATCTGCAGAGAGGGCGAGAGCAAGGGGTTCATCCTCAGTATCGATGAGCAGACGGGCAGACCCTTCTCTGGCAGGCACCCCAAGGAGGTGCGGCACATACTCAGGCCCGGCAAGGCTTCCGAAATCAGGTTCGACAAACCCGATTTTGGGGACTTCAAAAATCATTTCGGCATTCATTCACGTATTCCTCCTGATCGTCAGGCCATCAGTCGACCTGATGAGACCCTCAACAGTTGCATCCTCATCCATCGTCACCCGCCTGGCAGAGACATTACCGAGAACATGGACATATTCTTCGATTACAATATCATTTTTTGCCTCAACATTCCCGTGGATAATTGCGCCGGGTGAGACTGCAATCGAGTCCAGTGCCCGTATACTCCCAAACAGCGTGGTGTTGCTCCCAACAGATGTCTTCGGGCCGCGGATCTGGCCATGGAGACGGCAGAAAGAGCCGATCATGATCGGGACCTTCACCTGGAGCTTCTCCTGGTCAAGATGCGTATGGGAGGGGAGTACAAGCGGGTGATCGGTATCAGAACAGAGTTCGTCAAAGAGCTGGTCGATCTCCTCTTCACGATCTATTCTGAGCATCATCATCACGTAGAGGAGAATATAGATGAAAACTGGCATCGGGTTTCTGACTTCAATTGCGCCACGTGCATCAAACCCATGCTCAATAACCACATTGTCGCCTATATCGAGGTTTCCAAGAACAGAAAGCTTCCCCCGGATCGTAACCCCCTCGCCGATATAGGCATCAGCTTCTGCAATGAGGTTTCCGTCAATCTCGCAGAAGTTGCCGACACGGAGATCTCCTGCTGCGGTTACATCACCCTTCAGGTGGCAGGATTCGGCGATGAAGACATCAAATCCGGAAACGCCATACTCGATCGTCGAATGTTCGCCGATGATGACATCTCCCGGCGCTTTTAGGATCCGCTCCTGGAGTTCGGTCTGATCAGGGAGGATGCAACCTTTGAGTACCACTTTTTCATCTGCAATGATATCCTCCATACCGGAATACACCTCAGGCACCGTATTTATCTGAACGGTTGATAAGATCAACGAGGATCGGCATAAGATCCTGTCCCCGGATCCTGTTGATGCCGCCTGTTGCACAGGAGATCTCATCAAAGGAAGAGACCAGGTCAGTTCGGACCCCGGGACCCCGGATCAAAAGCGGCACCGGATCCCCGGTATGATCTTTTGCGCAACAGGGGGTTGTATGGTCGCTGCAGATCGCGATGATGATATCAGACCTCCTGGTGAGTGGAGCAAGGGCACGGTCAATCACCTCAATAAAGTCCCGTTTCTCCCCGGCTTTTCCATCATGGCCAAATTCATCCGCACCCTTGATATTAACCAGGACAAAATCCTTTCTTTCGAGTTCGCGTTCGGCAGCAGCCATTTTTGCATCCAGATTGGAATCTGCGGATCCGGTTATCCCGGGCACCGCGATCCGCTCAAGGCCAGCAACAGATCCGATCCCCGAGATGAGGGCGGCAGCAGAGATGACGCTACCCGTCATCTTCCATTTCTCAGAGAATGGTTCAAACCTCCCCATGATCCCGGCTCCCCGGATCAGGACAATATTTGCCGGCATGAGACCTTCATTTTCCCTCTTTTTATTCAGCGGATGATCACTGAGGATCTCCTGTGACTGCCTTATAAACTCATTTGCTGCTTCAGCGGTCCTGTGATCCGATCCGGCCTCGGTCATTGGCCTGACCGGGAGCGGCGGGAGAAATTCGTGTTTCGGATCATTTGAGGTGACATGCGCTCCAAGCCCTTCCCCTTTAAATGCGAGAGCGGCACGATGGCCGGCACCTGGTTCAAAGAAGAATTCGAGATTATATGCAGAGAGATCAACACCCTCGCGCACGGCTTCACAGAGTGGTGCGGTCGATGGAATACGGCCTGCACGCCTGTCGATGATTGATCCGTTTTCATCAAGCGTTGCAAAGTTTGCTCGAAAGCCGATCATCCCTGCTTCCATATTGATAAAGCACCCTTCCGCCTCAAGCGGACCCCTGCCTGTATAGTATTTCTCGGGAGGGTATCCCAGCAGACTCAGGTGTGCAGTATCTGATCCCGGCCTGATACCGGGAGCAATAGTATCCATGATTCCGCAGACACCCTCTTTTGCCAGTTGATCGAGAACCGGGGTCGACGCTGCCTGAAGAGGGGTCAGGCCGCCAAGTGCGTCGCAGGGGCGATCAGAAATCCCGTCAAGCACCAGGAACAGTATCTTCTGCGCAGTCATCCTGCTATAGAGGTATACCTCAATACAATATCAGTATGCCCCTTCAGGGAGGAAAAAAAAGTTATGCGGCTATGGCCGCAGCCTTCTGTGCCGCAGTACTCACTGCTTCGGACTTGATCACATCGATCCTGCGGATCGGGAAGATTGTCCGTGATTCTTTGAAGATCTCGCGGGAGATATCACCATTGACAGCAGCTTTTGCAAAGGTTTCATAATCCATCTCTTTTGCGAGACGATCCACAACATCCAGCATCTTTGCACGGATTGCATGCACATGCGAGAGCTTTGCACGATTCAGCGTGAAACAGGTAATTGTCACCTGCAGTTCACGGCCGCCCTGAACCTTCTTTGTAACAGTTGCATCTATCCGCGATGTCCGCCGTTTCACGTGTGATCGGAGATAGTCACGGGTCACTTCATGGCCGATAAACTCGGTGTATGCTGCATCTCCTGCAACATTGTTGATCCGGAAACGCATCTTGATGTACTGTTTTGAGTAGTCCTGGATGATCTCACCAAGTGAGACCGCCATCACCCGGCCGATCAGGTTATCAGGATCTGCCGAGACGATGTCGCCAATATACACTTTACCATAGGTCTCAGGGGTGTAAACTTTGTACCAGCTCTTCGCCTTCCACCCTTCGACCCTTCGTCCAATTTGCTTCTTTTTTGCCATTATATCACCTTATTTTCATCATTTTCAAGATTATTGCCTTCTTCTGGTTCCGTTGTAGCAGGGTTGCAGAGTGCATCCGCAACCGAGAGGTTCATCAGATAGTCATCCAGTGATGCGAGGAGTGACCGGATGGGTTTTTCCATGATTACCATCTCGACCAGACCATCACGCACGCCTGTCTCCATACCCTCGAGGTTATCTGGAGAGAGGCTGCCTGCAACACAGTCTGGTGAAGCATGGCATGACCTGATCCTGCCTGAGCCAATCAGCATGCAGCAATCGCCTCCGTCACGATCTGCCTGAACCTGTCTGCTCCACCCTGCGGTATCGTCGCGCCTGCCCGCATCCCATGTCCGCCTCCGCTGCCTCCGACAGCAGATGCCGCCTCACTGATGACACTATCGAGGTTCAGATTGAGCCCCGGTGAGGACCGTGCCGAAACACGACATATTTCACCTTCCTTTGCAAGAACAAAGACAGGAGATGCCTGTATAAGGTCAGATGCAAGGAGATCCGCAATATCCGAGACAACACCGGTATCATTGACTGTATACCATCCGGATTCCAGGGACGCAGCCGAGTTATATCCCGTGATGATCCGCTGCCGGAATGTGGTGAAGATCTCCCAGGCCTCATCAAGCCCCGCCGGATCACCCATACAGAGCGAGACGGCAAGGCCGCCCCGCCCGGATTTGCCGCAGGCATCAATGACCGCAGCCATCGCCGGTGCAGGAGCAATCACCTCGCGCTCCAGTTCATAGATCTCAGAGACGATCCGCTGAAGCGCCTCTGCGGATGCCACCGATCCTGTCTCCAGGACAAGCCTGGAGAGGAAGACCGGGTCATCCTCCGGAGGTGTGCCGGATTCAACCATCCCGCAGAGATCCCTTGCGACTGCATCATTGCCTGAGATATCAGGGAGGAATGGATCTGTTGCGAAGAAGAGCTGCTCGTAGAGATCGCGGCCGGCGAGTGCAAACGCATGTTTTGTCGAGATGACACCGTTTGCTATCCCTTCATGCACGATCTCCCTGTTTTCACCTGAAATCTCCTGTTTGTCTCCGATTACACCAAGCAGTGCAAGTCCTGCCAGATCCCGGTTATCTCCAAGATGGAGGGCAACCTGGTAGGCAGCACCTGACGTCGAGAGCTCGAGATCCCCGTCAATACCATGCAGTCGTGGATTAACATGGAACTCCCCGGTAAAAGACGGGACATGGTGATCGATGACCATGACCGATTCGGGAAGATCCTGGAGGGACGAGCCGAAGTCACAGAGAAGAACGGGACGATCCTGGGGTACAGCAGCTGCAGTGATGTTTTCACGAATACGAAGATGGAACGGAACCTGAATTCTGGATAACGCCGTGCAGATAAGAGATGCGGCTGCTATTCCATCGGCATCGTGATGGGCATGAACCTCCACGAACCCGACGGTCTGCAGATGATCCGCGATTTTTTCTGCTGACGACGAAAACGGCATAATCTATCGGGAAAGGAGAATCTCTGCAGTCTCCGGTTTGTATGTCCACCCTTTCGGGAGCTTTCCGGTTCGTGTGTAGTATTTCACCAGTCGCCTGACCTTGGATTCGGTCAGCTGGAGCTGGCGCTTGTTATGAACATCCTTTTTATTCTCAGAGAGATGTCTGCGCAAGCCAAGTGCCTTCTCCATCAGGTTCCTGAGATCTTCGGGGATGTCTGAAACAAGGTTGTTCTCTTCAAGGATTGTACCAAGACGCTTGCCTGTCGCCTTTTTGATGTCAGGGACACCATATTTGTCCCGCAGCACCATTCCAATGACGGATGAAGAGACACCTTCCTTCTTCATTTCAATAACCTGTTTCTCGATCTCCGCGAGATCGGTGTTGAACCATTCCGGAACGTCCTTCCTGTTAGGCCGGACTGAACCCGATGATCCTCTCCGTCGTGCATGCATTCGTGCCATGTATACCTCGAAATTGTTGTTTATAGCCTGCCGTGCAGAAGAATCCTGCAGGAGTGTCTGGCAGCTGCCATTCACTGTAAGTCACGAAAAGAGCCGAAACTGACTCGCCGTAATCCCAAGCCCCCCCAAAAGGAGCAGTGCTGAAGAAGCACGTCGGACTTACCTTAGCCAGCACATAATGTGCGGTATACTATTCATCAGGCAGTATTTTAATAGTATCGGAAAAGAAGAGCTGGGTTTCATCCAGCAGGCGAGTCTGCCCCTCCGGGATACATGCCAACATATGGGGCATTGCAGTCCCCGTGTTCAGGATAAAGAGGCGTACCCGAGACCAGTTGATAGTCATCGAACCAGTATGCATCCGGGTTCCGTGTGCAGACCATGACTTTGCCCATCTCTCTTGGATTGGCAGCCTGGTGATATTTCAGCACGATATGATCATCTGTGCAGGCGGCTATCTCGATCTTGCCGGTTGCATGCGACATCACAAACCGCACACGTTTTGCAATACCTGAGACCCTGGCACGCGCCTCTTCAAATATCCGGTACCCCTCCTCTACCGGGACCGCATAGATATGATTGCCATGGGTCGGGCGGCACTGGAAGATATAGTAGGGTGAAATGCCGATAAACGAGAGTTTCTGGAAGAGTTCTGCCAGCACATCAGGAGAATCGTTAATGCCACGGAGAATTGGCGTCTGGTTCAGCACCATCACCCCTGCATCAGTGAGAGCGGTGACTGCTTTGACTGCTTCTGCTGTGATCTCGCGGGGATGCGTGAACTGGCTCATCACGTAGATCCGCTTCTCTGGAAGGCTGTACTCCTGCAGGAGATGAAGAAGATCCGGATCCTCTGAGATCCGCATCGGGTTGTAGGCAGGTAGCTTGCTCCCGATCCTGATAATACTGACATGATCGATCCTGCGAAGCTCTTCGATAATCTCCCTGAGCTTCCCTGTCCCAAGCATCAGGGGATCGCCGCCTGTGAGGAGGACGTTTGTTATCTCGGGATGATTTCTGATATAGTCAATACCAGCAGAAACATCCGGGGAGACTTCGTCTGCACCAGATACAAAGAGCCGTTTTCTGAAACAGTACCGGCAGAGTCCCCCGCACGAATCAGATACCAGGAGAAGGCCTGTCCGTGCATACTTGTGCTGAAGTCCTGGTGCATGCGTATAGGCCGATTCAGATGAGGGGTCGAGATTGCCTTCCTCCTCCTCGATCTCACCGGGATCGGGGATCACAAGCCGCCTGATCGGATCTGCTGGATCCGACCAGTCGATAAGACCCAGGTAATAGTCACTCGCCTTGAAGGAGAACCAGTTCAGAACCGCACCTATCTTTTCCCGCTCTTCACTTGAAATCCCTGGGATTTCCGATACAGATGTAATATAGCGTGTTTTCATAATAATCACCTCCGCTCAGGATACCATGATCGCACCGGACCAATTTCGGTACAACTGATAAAACGGCACACCCCTGACCAGGGCATACAAAGAAGGATGCACCTGCAGTCACGTGACCGATAATAACTCTAGAAAGCCAGGTACCTGTGGCATGCAATAGTATATAAAATTTGGCTGAAGCCACCCTGATAAGACTGAAATGAGCTCTGATAAAAAAATAGAGAAGAATATAAGCTTTTTATTTTTTATGTTTTGACTTTTTTCCCTTTGGTTTTGCCATTGAGATAAGGTCGACAACGTAGCTGCCATCCTTTCCAACACCAATCACCCGTTCATCAGACTGGACCAGTTTCTCAATATTCAGCTCATAGCTGCCCGGACCCACTATCCTGACGCTCTCGACACGATCATAAAAGTCATCCTGCTTTTTCCTCTGCGTTTTTACTTCCAGAACAGGTTCGTTCGTCTCGGTTGCAATATCCTCGATGGACTTCTCTTCAAGGACATCCTTATGCCTCACCCTGTCACTGACATACAGGAACTTCTTTCCGTCACAGCTCGGACATCCCCTCAGAATCTCAGTTGAGCCATCCCGAAACTCACGGCCGCACTGGGTGCATTTGTGAGGCATGGTATCTGATCACCTCCCTGAAGAGAGAGAGGCCCAGGCAACAAGCCGGTCTCGCTCGATCTTCAGCATCTTCAACTGCCCAGCAGGTCCAATGACCGTCATCCGGCCCTGCGGCTTCTTCCGACCACCAAATATCTTCGCAAATATACCGCCGGATTCTGCTTCACTTCCCGGGTAGGTCTCCATCTCAATTCCCGAAAAACCGCCTGGCCGGATCTCCATCATCGTATACTCAACAAGAAGACTCTGTTCATCTGGTGAAAGCCCACGTTCAAGGACAACGACATTCCCGAGCATAACTGAATCGAGGATCGTCCGGATCTTCTCCATTCCGGTCAGGTTTTTGAGTCGGTCTGCCGAGATCAGTTCAATCTGTACTCCCTGTATCATTGGTATCACCTGAAATGTTCTGTCATAATATCGTAGAGCTCATCCATATTTGTCCCTTCAAGCCCTGATACAGAGACAACCGGATGCTGCGGAAACGCACTCTTTATCCTGGAAGGTGCGGCATCCGGGAGATCGGTCTTGTTCGCGAGGATAACCACCGGCAGGTCCCTGCTCTCGATGATACCGACCATCATGATGTTCACCTGCATGAAGGGATCAAGCGTGCTGTCCATCACGTAGATGACACCGTTGATATCCTCCCTGAGCCAGTGCATCGCTTCGGCAACACCCTCGGTTGCCTCACGGGCACGGGTGATCGCCTCATCCTGTTCAAGTCCGTATTCAAGGAACTCATGGTAGTCGATCTTGGTTGTCACACCGGGAGTATCGACGATATCAAGAGCAAGCGTATTCCCGTTTGCACCGGTGATCACCACATCCTCCCTCCGCCGTGCCCGGCGGGTTTCGTGAGGTATCTCGGAGACCGGGCCGACTGCATCACCTGAACAGTCCCTGACGATGCGGTTTGCCAGCGTTGTCTTCCCGGCATTTGGCGGACCATAGATACCGATCCGGGATCTCGACCTCCGGAATATTGACTGGAAGAATCTTCTGAATCTGTTTTTTGCCCGACTGAACATACTCATCTGTCATCCCCTTTTCCACAAGATGCTTCAGACTCCTTTCTTCTGCTTTTTGATATCATAGAAATCGATAGTACCTGTACTCTTCTTTCGATTACTAATAATACTACCCTCCAGCCAGCAACAGCTTTTCCGGGATACCAGGCAGTTTCCGGGTATCAACAGATCCCTGTCATTTCACCACAGGGTCTGCCTGTCGAATCATTTTAATATGGGCATCGCGTAGTAGTTGTGTCCATCAGCGGAAAGCAGAAGACGGAGGTGAAATAGAAATGAGACATAGTGATAACATGGATTTCGAGACACGCATCCCGGTTCGGGAAGTGATGAAACTTCATCCAACCACAATCGATGCATACGCCACAACGGCTGATGCGGCCAGGGCAATGTGCCGTGACGAGGTTGGGAGCTGTATTGTGCTTCAGAACAACCTTCCAATCGGTATTGTAACCGAGGAGGACTTCAACTGCAAGGTAATGGCCAAGGACAGAAAACCTGGCGAGGTATATGTGAAGGACGTCATGAGCACCCCGCTGATTACCATTGGTGGAGAGGCAGTAATCGCAGACGCCGCAAAGATGATGGTAAAGAGCCGTGTCCGGCGGCTTCCTGTGGTTGATGCGGACCAGAAGGTAATCGGTATGATCACCGTCCGGGACATCCTCGGCGTGGCAAACGAGATCAACGAGATCATGACAGATCTGATCGTCATCAACAGGATGAACGACTACCATGCCGGAATCTGTGACCGCTGCGGAAGCATGTCAGATGATCTGGTCACATTCGACAGCCAGACTATCTGCCCGGTCTGCCGTGAAGAGGAGTCAATCCTATGAAAGTCGCCCGAGATCTGATGATTGAGGTCACGACCCTTCAGGCAGACGAGTATGTCACCCGGGCACGGCAGATCCTGCGGGATGATGTCCATCGGGAGATCTTCATCACCGATTCAGATAACCAGCTTGAAGGGAAGATCACTATCACCGATGTCCTGAGAGTGATGGATACACGATCCAATGTCACTATTGCAGGTTTCATCAGCCATGCAGCAGCTGTTCCAATGGAGGCACCTCTTGAAGATGTTGCATCAGCCATTCTCGCATCAGAAGCAGACAGCGCAGCTGTTGTCAATGCAAAAAATGAATGCATCGGGGCCATTCTGCTCAGGGATCTCTTCCCGATCCTGGTCTCCCGCCATGAGATCAAGGGCAGGGTTCTCGATGTTATGACAGAGCAGGTCATCTGTTCTGACGCAGACGACAGCATCCAGAAGGTCTATGCGACCATCCTCGATAGTGGCTATGCCTCCCTGCCGATTGTCAGTAAAAAGGAGATTGTCGGGATCATCTCCCGCCGCGACCTTGTAGAAAACGGCAGGATCAGGCATTCCATTGGGAACAGCAAAAAGATCCCCATCAACCGCGTCATGAACACCCCGGTTATCACAACCGGCCCGGATGCTATGGTATCTGATGCCGCAAACCTCATGATCACCCATGATATCAGCCGCATGCCGGTTGTCAGGGACAGGGTTATCGTCGGCATTCTGGATCGCCATGATGTCCTGAAAACCCTTGTCAAAAAGGCGTGAAGGAGTCAGCATGCACGAGAGAAATACAGGCCAGAACAAAGGTGAGCGTCACCTTATGATGCAAGGCAAGATGAATCGTGGATCAGTAGAGTTTAAATCCCGTCCGGCTGAGCGGAAAGGCGGCATAATGTCCATCGCAACACCGGATGTAATCTGTGTTCCGCCGACGATGACCATCTGCGATGGTGTGGAGACGATGACCCGGGAGGGTTTTCGGAGGCTTCCCATCACAGATGCCGGCAGCGGGCACCTCCGCGGGATCATCACGGTCTCAGATATCGTCGATTTTATGGGCGGTGGAGACCGGTTCAACCTGGTGACAAAGAAACATCATGGAAACTTTGTCTCAGCAATCAATGACAGCCTGAGAACGATCATGACCGAACAGGTCATGACACTGTCGGAATCAGACGGTATCGAGGATGCAATAGACCTGATCGTCCTGAAAAGACACGGTGGAGCCCCGATCATAAATGCCGATTCAAAAGTCATCGGAATGGTGACCGAACACGATCTGCTCAAAGCCCTCTTCCATGGACAGAGTCTCCTTTCAGTAGAGGACGTGATGTCACAGGCACCACGGGTCACAAACCCCGACTGTTCGATTGCAGCGGTTGCAGAGCAGATGAACAAATACCGCTTCAGAAGGCTCCCGGTTGTCTCCGAAGATGTCCTCTTTGGAATCGTGACGGCAACAGATATCATGAAGTACCTCGGATCAGGCGAGGTGTTCCGGAAGCTGGAGACTGGAGATGTCGGTGAAGTGACGGCTCAGCCGATCCGCTCCATCATGAGCCGCAGCCTCCAGACAACAACACCTGATAAAAGCATCAATGAGGTGGCACGCGAGATGGTGCAGAAAGAGATTGGAGCGTTCCCCGTCACCGAAGAGTCACGCCTCATTGGAATGATAACAGAATTCGATCTTGTCAAAACACTCGCAAAGAGGTGAGACACCATGATAATCAGAGAGATGATGTCATCCCCTGTTTATGTTGTGGGCAGAAACGAGAATATCGCTCATGCCCGCAACATGATGCTGAAGCACAGGATATCAAGACTGCTTGTGATGGATGAGGATGAATCGCTTGCCGGTATCATCACAAAAAAGGATATCGCATACGGATTCCGGCAGACCGATCCCATCTGGAGAAGGAGGCCCATTGACAGGATACCAATTGAGGTGATGATGAGAAGAGAGCCGGTTACCATAGCGCCCCAGGCAGAGGCACGTGAAGCAGCGCACCTGATGCTTGCCAATGATGTCAGCGGTCTTCCGGTCACCGAGCTTGGGAAGGTCGAGGGTATCGTCACAAAGAGCGATATCATGGCATCCGGAGAGGTTGACCGGATCAGGGCAAAGGTCTCCGATATCATGGAGGACGTGATGACGGTATCACGCTACCACTCCCTGAACCATATTATCGACATCATCAGGGAGAGAAATGACAAGCTGCTTGTGGTAAACAATGACGGAACACTTGCAGGAGTTATCACGGAATCCAATATTGCATTCTATGAATACTTCGATCATATGGGCATTCCCGAGAAGGACATCACCCATCTGAGACGGCAGGAGAGCGGAGGGAGAAAAAGCCTCCGTCATGTCCGTCATGTCTCAGGGATAGCAGAGGACGTGATGTCCCGTCCGGTGAGGACAATCAACCCGGATGAATCTATAGCAAGTGCGATTGCGTTAATGAGAGAGCACCAGATCAACAGTATCATCGCTGTTTCCGATGGTGAGATCAGAGGGATATTAAAACGGGATGACATACTGAAAGAGGTAGCACAATGACAGCAGAGATAACTATCAGGGACGTCATGTCAAAACCCGTCAGTATTGCGAAATCGGCTCTTATAACAGAGGCGCTTGACCGGATGCTCGCAGACGGTGTCGACCCGATCATCGTCACCCACCAGAATAAGGTCATCGGTACAGCCTCCCGCCGGACAATTGCCGAGAAGATCGGCAGCAAGAAGACAGGGAATATTCCGCCAACCCAGATCCACGTTGCGAACGTGACCAAAGAGGACTTTACCTTTGCCTACCCGGATCAGGAGATCGATATCCTGATTCCGCTCCTCCAGAGCTACAAGATTGTTGTTGTTCTGGACAGTGAACACAAGCTTATCGGGAAAGTGACGATGGCTGATCTGCTCAGAGTACTGAAGCCCAACTGTCCGCTTGAGGATGTTATCGAGACTGCGCCAAAGATCGCACCTGAAGACCGGATTGTTCACCTTCACCGGAGAATGGTTGACGATTCCGCGACCAGGTTTATCGTCAATGACAATGGTATGATCCTTGGCATCGTCACCGAGACCGATCTTGCACGTGCAGTTGTCAGACTCAAAGAGATGGTTGAGGTGCGGCATCAGGATAACAGGATCCGAAACCTGATCGCAAAGGATATCATGAGCACCCCCGTCATCACGACTGACATGAAATCAACAGTCGAAGAGGTCATTGACCTGATGGCAGGAAAAAATATCAGTACGGTTCTCGTGACCAGCCAGGAAAAGCCAGTCGGCCTTATCACCCGGAGATCGCTTATTAAAGCGCTCTGAGAAGATAAAACGGCTCTTTTCTTCTTTTTTTACCAACACCAGAAAAGCCCCGTGAGGCAGCAGACCATATCCACACCCCTAACCATGCTGCCCGATAGCGCCTTTTAATACAGGGAGCAGTGCATGTACTCTGCATGGAGATGAACCCGACCACCCCGGTACAACCTACCGAGCAGATCAGCGAACTCCTTGATGCGATGAGCAGGACCGGTTTTCAGGGCCGGAAACTTGGTGAAGCATACAGGATATGGAGGGAGATGATCCGGGATCCCGACTGTACAATCCTGCTTGGCATCTCGGGCGCGATGGTGCCTGCAGGAATGCAGGAATGCCTCATTACCCTGGCAGAAAACCACTATATTGATGGTATCGTCTCAACCGGTGCAAACATCTTCCATGACATCTGTGAACACCTGGGCGTCCGCCACTATCGCGGCCACCACATGGCCGATGATGAAACACTTTTTGAGAAGGGGATCGACCGGATCTACGATGTCTTCGCCTATGAAGAGGAGTTCCGGGATATCGATTCCCGGGTCGAGCGCTATCTCGCATCCATTGCACCATTTAAGGGATCGAGCCGCGAGCTGATTGGCCGGATCGGTACATGGATCGCCAGTGAGAGACCAGAGGGGCGATCGCTCACCGCCACCTGTGCTGCTGAAGGCATCCCCATCTTTGTCCCTGCAATCGCAGACTCATCAATTGGGATCAGCCTGGTGATGGCACGGAGGGCAGGTGTTGAGGTCGAGGTCGACCAGATCGCCGATACCGACGAGATTACCCGGATGGTCGAGGGTGCAGGGAAGACCGGTGTCGTCTATATCGGAGGGGGTGTTCCGAAGAACTTCATCCAGCAGACCCAGGTGATAGCCTCAATCCATGAGCACGATCTCGGCGGCCATGCCTATGCGGTCCAGTTCACCACCGATGCCCCCCATTGGGGAGGGCTCTCCGGCTGCACCTTCGAAGAGGCGATCAGCTGGGGCAAGGAGACCGTGGACTCGCCCCGTGTCCAGTGTTTCTGCGACGCCACAATCGCCCTCCCCCTGGTAACCTCAGCCCTTGTTTTCTCCGGGATTCAGCGGACAGGGCGGAGTTGACCACCCATAACAATTAATACCTTTTTCTTCCAATAGTATAGAGCACTCATTTATGGAGCGGTGCCGGTACAGTGCACTGCGAGTGTCGAAAGATGCGTCGTCTCTGTTGAGGTAGCCAAGCCTGGTATGGCGCAGGTTTGCTAAACCTGTGTCCCCCTGGGACTCGAGGGTTCAAATCCCTCCCTCAGCGCTGTAAGAGAAGATACACGAGGAAGCTACAATGGAAGATACCGAACTGAATTACTTCGTACGCGTCAGCAATACCGATCTTGACGGCACAAAACAGGTCCAGATCGCGCTGACGGGCATCAAGGGCGTGGGTACCCACACCGCGCTCGTCCTGGCACGCAAGGCCGGCGTCAACACCCACGAGCTGATGGGCAAACTGTCAGATGAGGATGTTGACCGGATCCGGGCTGTTGTGGACGAGTACGTTGAGACAGTCCCGACCTGGATGATGAACAGACCAAAAGACCTCTATACCGGAAAACCCCGCCACCTTCTCGCCGCTGATGTCTCGCTTGCACATGACGAGGATATCAATATTATGAGGAAGATGCGCTGCTACCGCGGCATCCGTCATGATACCGGACAGAAGGTACGTGGACAGCGGACAAAATCCACTGGCAGGACAGGAGCGACTGTTGGTGTGTCCAAGAAGAAGAGATAAGGGGTGAAGACAAAATGGGATATCCAGGAAAGAACCACAAGCAGTATCAGTCCCCCCAGCGCCGGTTCGAGAAGGCGCGGATTGAGGATGAACGGAATCTGGCAATCAGCTTTGGTCTCAGGAACAAAAAGGAGATCTGGAAGGCAACCCACATTCTCCGCCGCCACAGGCAGGGTGCCCGTGACATCCTTGCGATGACCTCCGGTGGTGTCGAGGAAGGACGTGTTGAGGCACGACGTGAGGAGCTCCTCTCTCACCTTCAGAGATACGCCATCATCGGTGCCGGAGCAACAATCGACGACGTCCTGTCGCTGAAAGTCAACCACATCCTGGAACGCAGGCTCCAGACGATTGTCTACCGCAAAGGTCTTGCCCGTTCACCAAAACAGGCCCGCCAGCTGATCAACCACGGCCATATCGCAATCAATGACAGGCGTGTCTCGATCCCCGGGTACATGGTTACACGGGCAGAGGAAGACCAGATCAGTTATTACCAGTCGTCACCGTTCACCCAGGAGACCAACCCCGAGCGGGGCCGGATCAATAATGTGAGGGAGTAAGCATGGCAGCTGAGAATGACAAATGGGGAATTGCCCATATCTATGCATCCTTTAACAACACCATCATCACCGTCACCGACCTCTCGGGAGCAGAGACCATCTGCAAGAGCAGCGGCGGGATGGTCGTCAAGCAGGCACGGAACGAGAGTTCACCCTATGCAGCGATGCAGATGGCCACAAACGTCGCACAGGCAATTCGGGACAAGGGGTTCGTCGGCCTCCATGTGAAGGTCAGGGCGCCCGGCCGCGGAAAGCAGCGGAGCCCCGGTCCCGGAGCCCAGGCAGCTATCCGGGCACTTGCCCGTGCCGGTATCAGGATCGGCAGAATCGAAGATGTCACCCCTGTCTCGCATGACAGCATCCGTACACGCGGGGGCAGGCGGGGAAGGAGAGTCTGATGGAGATCGAATTTGGCAGGATCGAAGATTCCATTGCGCAGTTCACCTTAAGCGGCGCTTCTGAAGCATTTGCAAATGCGCTCAGGAGAGCGATGATTGGTGAGGTTCCAACCCTTGCCATCGACAACATCCGGATTTATGATAATACCAGCGTTCTCTTCGATGAGATGCTCGCACACAGACTTGGTATGGTCCCGATAAAGACGGATCTTGCGAAATTTGCACGAAAGGATGCATGCAGATGCGAAGGGGCTGGCTGTCCGATCTGCCAGGTCACCTTCACCATCACTGCCGAGGGACCAAAGACGGTCGTATCCGGAGATCTCGTCTCAGATGATGCATTAACCACCCCGGTTGACCCGGGCATCCCAATCGTTAAGCTCTGGGAAGACCAGAAAGTCGTCATCGAAGCGGTTGCGTACCTGAACAACGGTACCGAGCATGCAAAATGGCAGCCGACAGTCGCGTGCGGGTACAAGGAGTACCCGGTCATTGATATCAATGACCGATGCGACGGGTGCGGGATGTGCGTTGAGGAGTGTCCACGCGGCGTCCTCGAAGTGAAAGGCCGTGTTGTCCGTGTCGTGGATGGGAGACTTGAGGCCTGTTCACTCTGCCGTCTCTGTGAAAAGGCATGTATTGCAACAGGAATCGGCGATGATTCAGCGATTCAGGCAGGCGCAGACAGTACGAAGTTCCTCTTCATCATCGAAACCGATGGATCACTTTCGGCACAGCAGATCATTGAGGAGGGGCTCCGCTATATCAGAACCAGATCAGACACACTGATTGAAGCTTTACATGAAATATCCATGGAGGGACTATAGATGAAGAGAACGGGCAAGACAAACCCGCGCCTCGATGAAGTCATCAGGATGCTCAGAACCGCATCCAATACCAACGAGGCAACTATCTGGCGTGAGATAGCCTGCAGGCTTGACACGTCCAGCAGGAACTATGCCGAGGTCAATATCGGCAAGATCAACCGCTATGCACAGGGTGGCGAAATCATTCTCGTCCCCGGCAAGGTACTCGGAAGCGGCGTGCTGGACCAGTCAGTACGGGTTGCTGCACTGAACTTCTCCGAATCGGCCAGGGAGAAGATAATCCAGGCAAGCGGAGATTGTATGACAATTGAAGAACTGGTTATGGCAAACCCGCAGGGCAGCCGGGTCAGGATACTGAGGTGAAATTCCAAATGGCAACGATCATCAATGCTGAAAACCTGCTCCTCGGAAGACTTGCAAGCACTGTCGCAAAGCGTGCCTTACAGGGCGAGGAGATCGCCATTGTCAATGCAGAGAAAGCCATACTCTCCGGCAGAAAAGCAGAAGTCCTCCAGAAATACCAACAGAAAAGAGCCCGGGGATCTGTCGAAGGCGGACCGTTCTTCCCCCGCCGACCCGATCATATCATGAAGCGGGCAATCCGCGGTATGGTGCCGTACAAGACAGGACCTGGCCGCGAGGCGTTTGGCAGGATAAAAACCTATGTCGGCGTGCCTGAAGAGTTTGCAGGCATGGATATGGAAGTGATTGAAGAGGCACACCGCAAGAGGTTAAACAAGCCACGGTATGTCACGCTTCAGACCGTGAGCCAGAACCTTGGTGCAAAATTCTAGGAGGGGAGAATCGATGACAAAAATTATCAATACAAGCGGAAAGAGAAAGACAGCCGTTGCCCGCGCCACCCTGCGTGAGGGGAAGGGCAGGATCCGGATCAATTCGGTCCCCCTTGAGATCTATGGATCTGATCTGATCCGGATGAAGATTGCAGAGGCACTCGTCCTCGCACCCGGTGTCACAGACACTATCGACATCGATATCGATGTATCGGGTGGAGGTATCATCGGCCAGGCAGAAGCCATCCGGACCGCACTTGGCCGGGGCATCCTGGGCTGGACAAATGATCCCGCAATCAAGGAAGGGTACCTTGGATACGACAGGACCCTGCTCGTCAATGATTCGCGCCAGAAAGAAGCGAAGAAACCGCACGGGCGTGGAGCAAGGAAGAGATTCCAGAAGTCGTACCGTTAAATATCAGCAGGATAATAAGGAATCGGGGATTATGATACCTGTACGATGTTTCACCTGTGGAAAAGTCGTTTCCACGGCATGGGATGAGTTCAAAGAGCGATCAGCAGCAGGAGAGGATCCAAAAGAGATCCTCGATTCCCTCGATTTGGAACGCTACTGTTGCAGAAGAATGCTTCTCTCACATAAGGAGATTGTTGATGAGCTGTATCCCTATCAATGAGGGGTCGTGGGGTAGCCTGGACTATCCTATTGCGTTCGGGACGCAGTGACCTGAGTTCGAATCTCAGCGACCCCATTCAGGTTACAAAATTTTACGGATGATTAGCATGATATCCTACACTCGATACGAGCGGGCCAGGATCATAGGAGCACGCGCCCTCCAGATATCAATGGGGGCACCGGTTCTTGTGAGTACCGGGCGCATAGACCCCCTGGAGATTGCACTTGAGGAGTTTGAGAAAGGGCTTATACCCATCACCGTCAAGCGCCATTTCGGGGATCGGGAAGTTGTGGTGGCATGACGGCGATCGAAGCGGTCAGCCTCCGGACAATCCTTGACAGCCGTGGCAATCCCACTATCGAGGCAGATGTGTGGGTTGAAGGAGGGTTTGGCCGTGCTGCTGCCCCAAGCGGGGCGAGCACCGGTGCTCATGAAGCAGTTGTCAGGCAGCCGCAGGAGGCAGTACCCTATGCATACACCAGGGTCATCCCTGATCTGATCGGCCTTGACGCTACCAGGCAGGTCACCTTCGATCACATCCTCCACGAGATCGATGGAACAGGCAACTTCGCGGAGATCGGAGCTAATGTAGCTGTTGCCCTATCGCTTGCAAATGCAAAGGCAGCCGCATCCGCTCTTGGAGTGGAGCTCTACAGCTATCTTGGCGGAGTCTTCTCCGACGAGACGCCTCTTCCGCTTGGAAATGTCATCGGAGGAGGCGCTCATGCACCCGGAGCAACCGATATCCAGGAATTTCTTGTTGTTCCAACCGGTGCATCCTCCACAGCTGAGGCGGTCTTCACCAATGCAGCCATTCACAAGGAGGTAAAGAAACTCCTCACCAGCAGGGATATCCCATGCGGAAAAGGTGATGAAGGAGCATGGGCACCCCGGATCACTGATAGCGAGGCACTTAACCTGATCTCTTTAGCCATCGACACTGTCACCGATGAGACCGGCGTCACCATTGGAATAGGTCTTGATGTTGCAGCAAGCGAACTCTGGAATGGGGAACGGTATGCATACCGCGACCGTACCCGGTCTACCGAAGACCAGATCGCCTATATCGCTGATCTCGTCGACGAGTTTGGACTCGTCTATGTTGAGGACCCCCTCTTTGAAGAGGATTTTGAAGGGTTCGCAACGCTTACAGACCAGATTAGCGATACCTGCCTCATCTGCGGTGATGATATCTTTGTCACGAACCCCGAACGCATCCAGATGGGAGTCGATCGGGGATCTGCAAGCGCTGTCCTTATAAAGCCAAACCAGATCGGTACACTCACCGACACCTTCGAGGCGATCCGGCTGGCCCACAGCTATGGCCTCCAAACGGTGATGAGCCACCGGTCCGGAGAAACAACAGATACGACCATTGCCCACCTCGCAGTCGCATTTGGGTGCGTCTACCTCAAGTGCGGTATCGTGGGTGGCGAGAGAATAGCTAAATTAAACGAATTGATTCGTATTTCGGAGAATTTCGCATGAGCGAGAATGAACTTGATATCGAACTGAACGAACCCCTTGTCCCGGTCGAGGAGTACCTGGCGGCAGGTGTTCACATCGGAACACAGCAGAAGAGCAACGAGATGAAGAATTTCATCTACCGGGTCCGTGGAGATGGCCTGTATATTATAGATATACGGAAAACCGACGAGCGGATCAAGCAGGCAGCAAAATTCCTCTCAAGGTATGAGGCACCGAAGATCCTCACCGTCACCTCGCGGCAGTACGGACAGTATCCTGCACGGAGATTTGCAGACACAATCGGTGCAATGGCAGCAACCGGCAGGTTCATACCGGGGATGCTCACAAACCCGAGCTTAAGCAAGACCGCGCTGAACAGGTATATCGAGCCGGATGTCGTCATCGTCACCGATCCGATCGGTGATGCACAGGTTGTCAGGGAAGCTGTCCAGACCGGGATTCCCGTGATTGCGCTCTGTGACACAAACAACAGCCTGCGAAACATCGATCTCGTCATCCCAACCAACAATAAGGGACGCAAAGCCCTCTCCATGGTGTACTACCTCCTCACAAAGGAGATGCTCAGGCTCCGTGGTGTTGTAACCTCGCTTACACCAGAGGACTTTGAGACCGATATTTAAATAGTCTGAAGGACAACTGCCAGAAGAGGTGGGGAGTTCTATGGAGATCCGAGAGAGTACGATGGCCGGGATGTTTTACCCGGCAGAGCCCGGGCACCTCGAGCACCTGCTCGAGATGTACTTCCAGGCATCAGAGGGGCGTCTGCATCCAATCGGGATAGTTGTTCCTCATGCCGGATACCCCTACTCCGGTGCTGTTGCGGCACGCGGATATGGCACAATAGACCCGGCATTCTCCGGCACCTTTATCGTCATCGGCCCAAGTCATCGCGGATACCGGACCTGTGTATCCGCACTCCCGTGGGAGACGCCGCTTGGCCTCATCACCAATGATGAGCGGCTCTCAAGGGCGCTTGACCTGCCTGTTGATGAAGAGGCACACCAGGATAACGAGAATTCCCTTGAAACGCAGATGCCGTTTATCAAGTACCGGTTTCCGCGAGCCAGGATCACACCGATCCTGATGGGAGACCAGTCCCCTGAAGAGGCGGACAGGGTCTCGGGACTGATACTCTCGGCACTTCAGAAGACGAAGAAAGAGGTGATCATCGTCGCTTCGAGTGATTTCTCACATTATATTCCCCGGATGGAAGCTGAAAAGCTTGATTCCAAAGTCATTGAACCGATCCTCTCACTCGACAGCGATGAGTTCTACCGGCGTATCACAACACTCGGGGTATCAGCATGCGGATATGGCCCTGTCGCCACGATGATCCGTGCAGCAGCCGATCTCGGTGCGGAGAAGGGAATCCTCCTCTCGTACATGACAAGCGGCGATGTAACCGGAGATCCTGACGTTGTTGGATACGCCGCCATTGCGGTGGTATAGGGTGGCAACATGGAGCGCACCGGGCAAGGTCTTCCTCTTTGGTGAACATGCCGTGGTCTACGGAAAACCCGGGATCGCAATGGCGATCAAGCCACGGGTTATGGTCACTGTCAGGAAGGCAAAGCGGCTGAAGAAACCGAATTCGTCCTATATTGCAGAGTGCTTCCGCCAGATGGGCGTATCCGGATCGGTCTATGTCAGATCCCAGCTTCCGAGTTCATCAGGTCTTGGGTCATCAGCAGCAGTGACTGTTGCAACCCTCTTTGCCATCAACGATGAGTTTGGCCTGGGCAAAACACAGGATGAGCTCTCAGCAATCGCCCATACCGTCGAGAAGAATGTCCAGAAAGGGAGAGCCAGTGCAACAGACACGTATGTATCGACCGTCGGCGGGATGGTGCTGATCACCGGCACGACAAAACGGAAGCTTCCTCCCCCGCAGCTGCAGCTCGTTATCGGCAACAGCCTGACCCATCACAACACCTCGGATATGGTCAACAGGGTCGCTGAACTGAAGAGAAGCCGTCCGGAGATTGCAGAGCCCATCATCGATGCAATCGCAGCAGTAACAAAATGCTCGATGCACCATTTCAAGAACCCCCGCGAGCTTGGTAACCTGATGAATATGAACCATGCGCTCCTCGAGGCACTGGGTGTCGGTCATCCCCAGCTCTCCCGCCTCGTCCTGGCTGCACGGGCAGCAGGTGCGCTTGGGGCAAAGCTGACCGGTGCTGGTGGCGGAGGATGTATGTTCGCACTCTGTTCCAAGAATGCAAAGACCAGGGTTGCCGGTGCAATTGAGGCATGTGATGCCCGTGCCATCATCACCGGCATCGATACCCAGGGTGTACGGAAAGAGAAAGATGACTAATACGGTTGTACTCAAACTCGGCGGATCGGTGATCACCGAGAAGGAACATGCCGGCATAATCGATCACGGCCGGCTCAGGACGATAGCGGAGGCGATCGCTGCCAGCCGTGGTCTTCCGCTGATCATTGTGCATGGTGCGGGATCGTGCGGCCATCCGGAGGCACACCGGTTCGGAATCCAGGACGGTGTCTCCGAATCGAACGCCCGGGGCGTTCTGGAGACGCACAGGGCTGTTGCCGGGCTGAATGCTGCTGTTGTATCGGCATTACACGATGCCGGGATTGATGCAATCGGGATCCACCCGCTCTCAGGATCATATGCAGAGAACGGGAGGCTCATATCCTTTGAAACAGGGCATCTCGGCAGGATGGCCGGACTCGGTATTGTCCCGGTCCTGCACGGGGATGTGGTAATGGATCGGATCCGGGGTGCCGCAATCATCTCGGGGGATCAGCTTGTGCTGCATGCTGCCCGCGGAACCCGCGCTGGCCGTGTCGGCCTGGCCACCGATGTGCCAGGGGTTCTCGTCCGGGATGAAGTGGTTCCCCGGCTTGATTCCGGGCAGGTTGAGACTATTGATCTCGGCTCATCCAGACATACCGATGTCACCGGAGGTATGCGTGGAAAGGTCCGGGAGCTGGCAGAACTGGCAGAAGCCGGCATTACCGGCTCGATCTTTCATATCGACCGGCTTTCGGATTTCCTGGCAGGAAAACCCCACGGCGGTACCGATATCGTGAGGGCAGAGAGATGACCCGGCCTGACCAGACCCGGTCACGAAAGCTTGACCATCTCCGGATCTGCAGCAGCGAGCTGATCGAGGCGGGATCAAGTGGCTTTGCCGATGTCAGGATCGTCCATAATGCACTCCCCGAATGCGCTATGGACGAGATCGATCTCTCCTGCCGCCTCCTTGGCCATACGCTCTCGTCCCCGCTCTTCATAGCCGCAATGACCGGCGGCCACCCGGAGACGACCGAGGTGAACCGCCGCCTCGGACGTGCAGCTGAGGTCTTTGGGTGTGCTATCGGTGTCGGATCCCAGCGGGCGGCACTTGAGCATGACGAACTCGCCGCATCATTTGCGGTTGTCAGGGAAGAAGCGCCGACTGCGTTTATTGCGGCAAATATCGGGGCCGTCCAGCTCCGCGACCATGGGGTTGCATGGGCAGATAAGGCAGTCTCAATGATTGATGCCGATGCAGTTGCAATCCACCTGAATTTCCTGCAGGAAGCGATCCAGCCCGAAGGGGATCGTGATGCCAGAGGATGCCTGGGTGCAATCGAAGAGCTCTGTTCCGAAGTCTCGTACCCGGTGATCATCAAGGAGACGGGATCGGGCATCTCGCGGGAGACTGCCCGCCTCCTCTGGAATGCCGGTGTGCAGGCGATCGATGTCGGCGGCCATGGCGGCACCTCGTGGGCACGTGTCGAAGGGATCCGGGGCAGGGAGAGCGGCCGGGATCTCTTCCACCGTCTCGGCGAGGACTTCGTTGACTGGGGGATACCAACCGTGGTCTCTCTCCTCGAAGCCAGGGAGACAGGCGGTCCCGTGATTGCAACAGGCGGTGTCAGAGACGGCATTGACATCGCAAAGGCTCTCGCACTCGGTGCGGATATGGCAGGGATGGCGCTCCCGCTGCTCGCACCTGCAATAGAGAGCGATTCGGCACTATTAACAGCCATCGGGGATATTCACAGCCAGTTGAAAGCAGCGATGTTTCTCTCAGGGGCAGCAACGATCCGCGATATGCGGAACGTCAGGACGTATGTTACCGGAGAAACTCGTGATATGATACAGAAATACGAAATTGAGGAGAAAAAATGGAGATAGAAATAATCGCCGTAGGCGGATACGATGAAGTCGGTCGGAACATGACCGCGGTCCGGTGCGGCAAGGATATCGTGATATTCGATATGGGGCTTCGGCTTGATCGGATTATGATCCACGAGGATGCCGAGGTCGAAAATATGCATTCGCTCGACCTGATCCAGATGAAAGCAATCCCGGATGATACCGTGATGAACGGCATCGAAGGGACAGTCCGGGCAATCGTCTGTACACACGGGCACCTTGACCATATCGGGGCGCTTCCAAAGCTTGCCCACCGGTATAATGCCCCCATCATATCAACACCATACACAACAGAACTGATACGCCAGCAGATCGCCGGAGAACAGAAGTTCGGGGTGAACAACAAACTTTTTGCACTGAAGTCGGGGGGGAAATACACCATCTCCCAGCACCTGACCCTTGAGTTTGTCAGGACCCAGCACTCGATCATCGATACGGTAATGGCGGTGCTTCACACACCCCATGGTGCGGTGATCTATGCAAACGACTTCAAGTTTGACCGGACACCAGTTATCGGAGAACCACCGGACTTCCGGCGCCTCACCCAGATCGGCAAGGAAGGAGTGCTTGCCCTCATCACCGAATGCGTGAATATCGAATCAAACGGACGGGCACCGAGTGAGCGGATCGCCCGGGATCTCGTCCGCGATACCATCACGAGTTTCGAAGATGACAAAAACGCCATCATCGTGACGACATTCTCCTCCCATGTCGCCCGTCTGAAGACGATCACCGAGTGCGCGTACGAGATCGGGAGAAAGCCGGTTTTGCTTGGTCGATCGATGGAGCGGTACTCAACAACCGCAGAGCAGATGAAGCTGGTTGCATTCCCGAAAACCACCTCGGTTTTTGGGAACAGGAGGACTGTGGACCGGGTGTTCCGTCGTATGATGAAGGAAGGAAAAGAGAAGTTCGTCCCGGTGATCACCGGTCACCAGGGCGAACCGGGTTCGGTCCTGACACGGATAGGTGCCGGGGATACGCCATACCGGCTTGAGAAGGGTGATAAAGTCCTCTTCTCGGCCAAGGTGATCCCAAACCCGATGAACTTCGGCCAGCGGTACCTCACCGAGACCAGGCTGAAGATGGCAGGTGCACGGATCTTTGATGAACTGCATGTCACCGGCCACGCATACCGCGAGGATCATTACGAGTTTATCCATATGCTGAACCCGGAGCATATCATCCCGTCGCACGGAGATCTCCAGATGACAGCTGCGTATGCGGATTTTGCTGCTGAGATGGGGTATACGCTCCATAAGGATGTGCACCTCCTCCACAACGGCCAGCGGCTTCAATTAAAGAAATAAGATGAGGAAACAACCATGGATCTGAAAGAATACCTTGAATCTGTCCAGGATATCGTTGATAAGACATTATTCCGCTTCTTCGGGGACGCTCCCGGCGACCTGAACAAGGCGAGTGCGCACCTGCTTCTGGCAGGGGGAAAGCGGCTCCGGCCTGCAATGGTGATGCTGGCAGCAGATGCAGTCCGGAAGGGAGCATCTGACCAGGTCTTCCCCGCAGCACTTGCACTTGAAGTGACCCATACCTTCACACTCGTTCATGACGATTTCATGGACAACGACTCGCTGAGGCGGGGTGTTCCAACAGTTCATTCCGTCTGGGATGAAGCAACCGCGATCCTGGCAGGAGATGTCCTCTATGCCCGGGCATTTGAGCTGATCACCAAAGCTGAAGCAGACATGGATGCCCGTGTCCGTGCGATATCGATGCTCGCAAAAGCCTGTGAGGAGATCTGTAAAGGCCAGTTTGAGGATATGGCGTTTGAGAAGCAGACAGACGTGAGCCGTGGCGATTACCTTGATATGGTCAGGAAGAAGACCGGGGCGCTCTATGCTGCTGCTGCCGGAATCGGATCCATTCTTGCAGGCGGTACCCCCATCCAGTCCGAGGCGCTCTACAACCTCGGTATGACCACAGGTATCGGGTTCCAGATCCAGGATGATATAATCGATCTGATGGCTCCGAAGGGAACGAGCGGAAAAGACCGGGCATCAGATCTCCAGTCCGGAAAGCAGACCCTGATTGCAATTGTCGCTGCAGAGAAAGGAATTGATCTCTCACCATACAAGAAGGACTTAACCGATGATGAGATCGATTCGGTGATCCGGGAGCTTGAGGAAGCAGGAGTCATCACCGAGGTCCGGGAAATCGCGCTTGATCTTGTCAAGCAGGCAAAAGAAGGGCTTTCCGTCCTGCCTGAGTCCGAAGAGAAACAACTGATCATCGAGATGGTTGATTTCTTCGTGACCCGGGGGTCCTGAGATGGAGGATCGGATCAAGACGATCCTCGAAGCATATGCACTCCAGAATGCGGTTAAACACGCCAATATCCCACGTGCGGGCGCAGTGATCGGCGCGGTGCTCGGTGTTCATCCTGAGCTTCGGAAGAGAGCAAAAGAGCTGAACGAAACAATTGGTTCTGTCCTTGACGGGGTTGCGGCTCTCTCTCATGAGGAGCGGGAGGAGCGGCTCCTCGCCATTGCCCCGGAACTCTCTGCATCGATCCACCAGAAGAGGGAGCGGTCAACCGAACTCCCACCCCTGCCCGATGGAGAGCGCGGGGTTGTGATGCGGTTTGCACCCAATCCTTCGGGGCCGCTTCATCTTGGCCATGCCCGTGCATCAGTTCTCAATGACGCCTATATCAGGCGCTATGGTGGAGACTACATCTACCGGATAGAAGATACCGATCCAAAGCGGATCGACCCGGATGCGTATACGATGGTGCAGGAGGATCTCGAGTGGCTCGGGGTCGGAATCTCTGACATCGTCTACCAGAGCGACCGGCTTGAGATCTACTATGCATATGCAAAGGAACTGATCGCACTTGGAGGGGCGTATGTCTGCACCTGCGAGGCGGAGCGGTTCCGTGAACTGAAGCTTGCCAAAAAGGCATGTCCGTGCCGTGATCTCGCTGTGGAAGAGCAGATGGAACGGTATGCGGGCATGTTCGATGGACGGTATGCCGAGGGGGAGGTAACAGTCAGGATCCGAACCGAGATCGATCATCCTGACCCGGCGATCCGGGATTTCTCTGCGATGCGGATCGTCACCTCCACAATACATCCGCGTGTCGATGCAACAGTCTATCCGCTGATGAACTTCTCAGTGGCAATTGATGACCATCTCCTCGGGATGACGCACGTGATCCGCGGAAAGGATCATATCGCAAACACCCGCCGCCAGAAGTATATCTTTGATTATTTCGGGTGGAAACAGCCGCATTATCTCCATTATGGACGGATGTCCATCGAAGGGCTTGTCCTCTCGACCTCCTCGATGCACGAGGGGATACGTAACGGCACATATTCTGGTTGGGACGATATCAGGCTTGGGACACTCCGTGCACTTGCCCGCCGCGGAATCCGGCCTGAGGCTGTCCAGGCGGTGATCACCGAGATAGGTATCGGGGAGACCGATATCTCGTTCTCGTGGGATAACCTCTTTGCAAAGAACCGCGACCTGATTGACCGCGAATCAAACCGGTACTTCTTTGTCCGGGATCCGGTCTCCATCCGGGTAGAGGGGGCACCTGAGCAGGTTGCAGAAGCTCCCCGGTACCCGGGTGACAGCGAGCGGGGGTTCCGGAAGCTCAGGTTTACGTCTGAGATCCTTATCCCGGGTGAAGAGGTTGAAGCAGGGAAGCTGATACGGATAAAGGATCTCTTCAATATCCGCGTGACAGGAGAGGGGACAGCCGGATATGCAGGGGATTCGCTGGCTGATGCAAGAGCTGCAAAAGCACCGATCATCCAGTGGCTGCCCCGGGAAGCGGCTATACCCTGCACAGTCCTGACCCCTGAGGGGCCGGTTACCGGGTATTGCGAGGAGGAGTGCAGGCAGTACCAGGGCAGAACCGTTCAGTTCGAGAGGTTTGGGTTTGTCCGTATCGATTCGGTTGATGAGGGGAAGGTAGTTGCATACTTCACCCACCGATAACATACTCTTTTTTCCATGACCGGTGAACCCATCCATCGTCTGCAGGAGGCAAATGCCGGGAGGGCTGAGGCACTCCATGCGCTCCGTCACCTGCCGCTCAAGATCAGGCAGGGACTCACCTCCGGCGAGTATGAGATCCGGAGACGATCCGAGGGGAGGTTCTTTGAGGCGATCATCTATGAACTCCTGCGATCGGTTGCTGCAGCGCACGGGGGAATCGCGCGGCTCGCTGCATGGGGCGCAGATGCGCCGCCGCCATCAAAGACAAAACAAGGGATCCGCTACTCCCGGGACGGGGGGATCCGGATCTGTTCTGCCGGTGCGCTGGCAGCCGAGATCGACCTCCTCTTTGCAGATACCGAGGGCAGGATCTATTTTGGCGAGGCAGCAACAACGCATCCCCCACCAGCTTTGTTCCGTGCCGAGGTGGAGAGAAAACGGGCCCTCATCCGGGAGCTTGCAGGAGAGCAGCCAGTTCACTTCCTCTATATCTCACCAACGCAGCCACCTGGGGGGTTTGCCCCGCTCTTTACAGGTGGGGGAAGCGCACTTGTGCGGCCGGACCTGCTCTGCTGCATCCGGGAGATTGCGGATGTGGCTGGATCTCCCCGCAGGAGGAGGCAACTCCCCCATGACCGGGTTGTTGACGGCAGTGTCTTCTTCCAGTCACCTGCAGCAGGCGGTGGTTATATCCAGCGCTTTTTCCGGAAATAAAAAAGCATCATGATCGAGACGGCAAACATAAGAAGGAGCGTTGCCGGATAGCCGATCGTGAGTTCCAGTTCGGGCATGTAGGCGAAGTTCATGCCATATACACCTGCGATGAAGGTGAGAGGGATGAAGATAGTTGCGATGATCGTGAGGACCTTCATCACCTCGTTCATCCGGTAGGAGATGGTCGAGAGATAGAGATCAAGCATCCCGGCGGTGAGATCCCGGAGGGTTTCAACGGCATCAATGACCTGGATGGTGTGATCATAAACATCACGGAGGTAGATTCCGATCTTTTGGGATACCAGGGAGGATTCAGTCCGCTGGAGTGCAGAAAGAACCTCCCTTTGAGGCCAGATCGCTTTTCTGAGTGCGATAAGATCACGTTTGAGACGGCGGATCATCACGATGGAGTCGGGATCAGGATGCTGGATGAGTGTATCTTCCAGCACCTCGATCTCTTCTCCAAGCAGTTCCAGGACCTCGAAATATTCATCGACTATAGTATCGATCAGGGCATAACAGAGGAAGTCAGGTCCTGCTTTTGTGATCTTTCCCCGTGACCGGATCCGTTTCCTGACAGGATCAAAGATATCGCCTGGTTTTTCAAGGAATGTCAAAAGACAGGTCTCAGTGATGATCAGCGCTACCTGCCGCGAACCGATCTCACCACCGCTCCGGGAGATCATCCGCTGGATGATGAAGATGTAGTCGGGATATTCTTCGAATTTTGGCCGCTGGGTGGAGTTCATCAGGTCTTCAAGTGTCAGCGGATGGATGCCGAAGAGATCACCAATCATCCGGACGACATCTGTGTCATGAATACCGTCGACAGCGATCCAGGTGGTGGAGGTTGAGGTGCGGTACCTGCTGATGATCTCCGGATCCCGTGTGCAGAGTTCGGTCAGGTTACCATCTGGATCATAGTCCATCACTGTGATCGTGACGGGATCGTCTGTCGGCTCGCCGATATGGACAAGACTTCCGGGCGGAAGACCAGCTTTCTGTGAGATTTTTTTGAATTGTGTCAGGAACATGGCAGGCACCCTCCGGGTGCAGGATCGATTATACCTCGCTGATCCCGCTGATATATGCCACTCCAATTTTGCCCCGTCTCAGTCGTGTGGAGCCCAGGAGATGGCGCATCTCCGCAACCTCTGCCTCCTCAAGGAGTGTCTGGATCAGCTTCTCAAGGCTTGCGTTTTTGTCCCAGGGGACGCCGCGGAAGATAACACCGTGGTTATGGAGTTTCAGATCGGCATTACCTGTGTGTGAGGGATGTATGTAGGCAAGTGAATGGAGCGCGACAGGATCATAGGAGGAGAGATCGGTTGTCGTATCCACCCCGACACCAAACGAGATCAGGGTGTCGCCCGTGTGCAGGGGATCGGTGTTGACAGTGCACCAGTCACCAATTACATCTTCATCCATGATCGTTCCTTTCAGCTCGCCTGCATACTCCCTGAGGGGTGCCCGGATGATGGCTGATCCGGTGACACCTGCCGAGACCCCCGCAATCGATACGGCGACAACACCCTTGAAGTCCTTCCGCCTGGCCTTTGCAAACGAGAAGATCCGGCGGTAGAGATCGTCAAGCGCAATACCATCAGGGTCATCGGCATCAAAGGAGATGTACTCGTGGAACGGCCCTTCAAGCGTGACATTGAATGCAGCATAGACCGGGATACCTGGATCGTCACCGACCGGTGCAAGGAAGTCCGGCGTGTCGTTTCCATCGGTCGGGAGCCAGACCATCGAGCCGTGGAGCATGATCATCTCCCCGAGCAGCGGGAGAGCCGAGGTGGGATCCGGGCTCAGTGCCCCAAGCCCTATTGAGTATTTGACGTCTGTAAACGAGGTCAAAGCGAGATCTTCCAGGGTGATCCGGGAACGGAGGAGGTTCTCAAGGCTCCCGATCACCTTCAGGCGGGCGGGATCTGTTCCGGCCCGTTCAATCTGGTACTGGACACCATCGTGCTTCACCGACGGGGTCGTGAGTTCGTCGATTAAGGAGAGGGCGATCCCGCCCTTCCCAGAGATCCTGACTGCCTCTTCGACAGTCGGAGTAATGGAGAAGATCGAATGAAAGCCTGCCATCTTCAGGACTTTGAGGGGGTACTCCTGCACACCGGCAAGCGCCATGACTCCGCCACGCCGTTTCACCTCCTTTGAGAGCGTCAGGAGGGAACGGATTCCGGCACTTGAGAGGTATGCAACTGCTGTCATGTCAAGTGCGGCAGATGTGTCATCATCATGGAACGCTGACCTGACCACCTCCTCAAGGATGCCTGCTCCATGGCCGTCCAGCCGCCCTTCGAGTGTAAAGACCAGCACACCTTCGTTTCGTGAGACATCTACATGCATCATTATCAAGGTAGCTTGGAGAAGAGAAGATAAAAAGCTCGCCTTCACTTTCACCCCCCGGCCATTGATCATCAATACCAGAACCTCACAGATAGTGGGGTATGGAGCTCCGGGTTTCACCATATATCATCCTCCGGACAGGGACATTTGCAGCAGTTTCCGCACCAATAGACGATATTGTCGCCTTTTTTGCCGGGCGGCCCGAGCTGAAGCGGTACCTTGTCCTCTATATCTCGGGGAACGGGTCCCGCCTCCTCACCCGGGTCGGCGACCGGACCGCAACCTTTGATGTGCGGCGGGCATTCACCGCACACCAGCTCCTCACCATCCTCCGTGATGCGGGCCATACGATCGTCTTCATCGAGCATGATCCAACCCTCTTTGCTGATGCAGGTGGAGGGGTGCTGGCAGCAGTTGGCCAGACGATGGCAGAGTGCGCGGCGGGATCGATTGTGATCCTGTACACACCCGTGCCCGATCGATCGTTTGGGGTGCTTGCCGGGTACGCCGGCCAGATCATCACCATGGGCGAATCGCAGCAGAAGGATGCTGAGAGACGAACTGGCAGCAGGGGTGGACATGAGCGGAGAAAGGCTTCAGACCAGGCGACACTGGAGGTGTTCTGAATGGGACGGAGCATCGGAAGTGTCCGGCAGGGGGGAAACGATCTTGCCCGCCGGTGGGAACGGGCGGCACGATCAGTACGGAAAGAGGAGCAGGGCTCAGCACGCCGTCTCGCCGCGATGGTACGCGCCCACACGGGCGAGGCGTTTTATGCCTTCGACGATCCGCTTGAGGCCGCGGTCTGGTCGGTTCTGCTTGAACTGGTGAAGGAGGCGGATGCACTGGAACAGGCAGCAGATGAAGAGAGCCGTGCGGGAGAAGAGAGGGATGTGGATACTTGATGCCGCGGAATCGGGTGGGGGCATCCGGTTCTGGGAACCGGCCGGGAGATCGCGATGGGTTCCATATACACAGGCGTTCTGCTTCACGCTGGAAGACCCACACCTCCACCGGGATATGCTTGATGCGCTTGATGATCGGTATGGTCTCTCCGAATGCCGGATACAAACGATCTTTGGTGACGAGGCGGGCTACAGCATCGCTGCGTCCCGGAGAGTTGCCGAACTGATCGAGGAGCAGAGCGGGTACAGTGCGAAGATCTATAACCTTGACATAAGGCCTGACCAGCGGTTTCTTGCTGAACGGGGGGAGACCGCCTGTGCATGGCCCGGCGATGACCGGTTCTCCCCCCATTTTGACCGGAGCCTTTCAGTGCTTGAGATCCAGGTCCTGGATCCGGAGTACCGGAGCAGGAGTATCAGCGGGATGATCGTGGATGGCCGCCGGATCGCAGGTGACGGAAGGGGGCTGGTGGAGGAGGTGGCTGCTGCACTGGATGCGAAGAACCCGGATCTGATCCTCTTTCCCCATGCCGATTACTGGATGCCGCACCTGCTGGCCCGGGCCGAAGAGCATGGTGTGCCGCTTCTGATCAGCAGGACCGGCAGGTACAGGCGGATCTCTGCCCGCTCCTACCAGAGCTACGGAACGGTGGTGCACCGGGAAGGGGCGCTCATCCCCGAGGGGCGTTGCCTCATTGATTCTGCCCGGAGTTTTACCTTTCGGGAGAGCGGGGTTGCCGGCGTGCTCCTCGCCTCGCGGCTTACCGCGCTTGCCCCCAACCTCACCGCCAGGTTCACGCCCGGAACACTCATCTCGTCCTATGAGAACTACGAGGCGATCCGGCGCGGGGTTGCCGTGCCGTTCCGGAAATGGGATGCGGAATCCGGCAGGCCGGTTCCTGAGCTCCGGGAGGCGGATAAAGGCGGTATGATCTTCAAGCCGCACCCGGGTGTCTATGACGATGTCGTCCAGGTGGATTTCACCTCGATGTATCCCTCAATCATCGTCGGCCAGAACCTCTCGCCCGAGACGGTGCAGGGCGGGGGCGGGGAGGGGTTCCTCGCCTCAGTGCTTGCCCCCGTGCTCTCCCTCAGGCTGAGGACGAAAGCATTGAAGAAAGAGGATGCACGGTTTGCAGGGATGGACAGTCTCCTGAAATGGATGCTGGTGACAAGTTTTGGCTATACGGGATATCGGAACGCAAAATTCGGGTGTATCAGGGTGCATGAGGGGATCACCCGGCATGCCAGGGAGATCCTGATCGGGGCAAAGGAGATTGCTGAGGATGCGGGCTGCCGGATACTCCACGGGATTGTTGATTCACTCTGGGTTACCGGCGGTGATATTTCACGGTTTGTCCACGAGACCGAGGCGGCGTTTGGGATACCAACCGAGTCAGAAGCCTACTCCTGGATCGCCTTCCTCCCGATGGCTGATGGAACCGGCGCCTACAACCGGTACTTCGGGCGGCTGAAAGAGAAAGGGATGAAGATCCGCGGGGTTGCCGCACGGAGAAGGGATGTTCCCCCGTATGTGAGATCGTTTCAGGAGGAGATCTTCTCGTTGATGGAACAGGCAGAATCGTCCGGCGAACTCAGGCAGCTTGCAGGCAGGGCGGATGAGGTGTATGCAGACGCGGTTAGGGGGATTGAGATGGCAGCAACAGAGGATCTCGTCATCACCCGGCGGGTGGGCAGGACCCGGTACAAACACCGATGCATTGAAGGATCCGCACTACGTGCCTACGGGATGGCGGGGGTTGCTGTTGAAGCCGGGATGGAGATCGGGTATGTCGTCCGTGATGGGAAGCATCTGATCGCCGATACCCCGTGGGAGGCGAAGACAGCAGATCGGGCATACTACCGGGTGCTGCTGGACCGGGCATATGATGAGGTGAAGGGAGTATTCTCCAAAGGGGGGACGGGAGATGTCAGAAAAAGAGGAGGGGATGTAGAATATAAATGACGCAACCGATAAAAAGACAGGAGGAGGAGAAGACGATGAAGTGCGCTATTTGTAAGAGTGGAGAGACACGGCCCGGTATGACCACGATCACCTTCGAGCGGGAAGGGTTCACTCTGGTGGTAAAAGAAGTCCCGGCAGAGATCTGCATGAATTGCGGCGAGGATTATGTGGATGAGACGAACACCCATGAAATCATGGCGTTGGCTGAGCGGATTGCAGAAAATGGCACCCTTATCGATGTCCGCAGGTATGTTCCCGGTTCTGTAACCTGTTGAGAGCACTGTAATCGCTGAAGGGTGTTGCAGGAATTGAGTACACCATAAGACGGAATGTCGTTGAACTACCCCGCCCTAAAGAGCGGGGCTTGCAATAGCGGTTTTACACAGGTATTGCACTTGAATCTGAACGAAGGTTGTTCGTAGTTGAACCTTAATGCGTACCGGTCGGTTGAAGCGACCGGTACGATTATCGATATAATAACCGAATCCAGAACTCTTTTATCTCTTCTGGAGGATCTCCTGCATCTCCGGGGTCAGTTGAACAAGAAGTTCTGCATTATAGGCACCACTTGGCATCATCTCTACTGGAGCTTTGAATATCTGTTGGGCTGCAATAGCATACGAACGCGATTTTGCAGCGGGGGAACCGTCTCTGACCGCCGGATCAACATTGGTCGTGAAGATTGAGAGCGTATTGTCGCTGTTGTAAACGAACTCGAAGTTCCGGAACTGCTGAGGGAACTCCCGCAGTGATGCGGTTTCAACCTGCCAGAACCCGAGTTCTGGACGTTCAGCATCCGGAGACTTGATAGGTATCACGGTATTTTGATGCCGATGGCCCGAGATCCATGCCACGAGATTTGGATAGGTATGGAGTTTGGCTATCAGATCAAGATCAGATACCGCAGCATACTCGCTCCATTTCATGACTGAGCTGAGACTACCTTCATTCTCATTGATGACTATCGGGATATGGGCTGCGATGATCATGAGCTTTCCTTCAGCCTGGCCACTCTCGAGCTCCTGCACAAGCCAGTCATACCGCTCCTGATCGATAGAACCAAATCCGGAGGTGTTTTCACTGGGATCATCGTCCCTTTGGGTATTATCAAGCACAATGACCTTTATCGGAACATCTGATCGCGGTTCGAATGAATAACAGGCAAATCCCGTTGTTCTGGCGGACTGGCTAAATCCATGCCCTTGTGGGCTTAAAGAGGAGGAGAAAAATTCATCGATCCACTCTGTTCTCGAGATGAAACGGCGATCTTTGTCGGCTGTGACTGTCGGGGGACCGTCAGGGAAGCTGGCAACAGGCCCTGCACCGATAATATCACCATAGGGTGTCCGGCCATCGATTGCGCCCATATAGTAGCCACGGCTTTTGAGGCGGAGAGGGTCAACGAAGATATTACCTAATTCGAGCACTTCAGAGCCGGTCATGGCACTTTTGATATAATCATCCGGAGGGAAGAGACCCATCCAGAAGTGATCGTGGTTGCCGAGAACCTGATAACATCTGATCGATTCATCAAGACCGGCTGCACGGTATTCATCCTGGTAATCATTGAGAGGACCGGGGATTGGATCATTCCTGTCGCCGGAGGAGGGGTTGACTATCCTGCCGTCAAGTACATCGATATACCATCGCAGTTCATTGTACTGGCCGCTGTTAATTGCATCACCTACGAATATGCCAAAGTCATATGGATTCTCTTTATGAAGGGCATTTGCCGTCTGGACTGCTGCATCGAAGATATGGGTGGTATACAGCATAGCCGGAGAGTATCCTGAAATGACACCCCATTTATAGCCATAATAGACCGCCTGTGCAGGAGACTCTTTGTCGGTGATATGGACATCGGCCATGGCAAAGAAGGTAAGAAGTTTCTCTGTAGTGGTATCTGATGCAGGAGTGTATCCTTCAGGCATGAGATCCAGTCTCTTCTCATGCTCCAGCCCCTCCCCAAACTCCCAGACGCCATACCCGTACTCTGAAAAGCTTTCAATCTGATCCGGGCCCACGGCAGGCGACGTTGATGGAACAGGGACAGGAAGAACGGTTCTGTCAACGGTTGTCAGGACCACGGAGTCTATCGGATAATCCGGTTCACCATCATCCGGGAGCTGGGAGCTGGGAGCAGTACATCCCGCTACAGTGAGGAAGATCACAAACAGAAGAGCGAGGAGAAAACCTGCTTTGAAATGATGCATCAGTAGTATTGAATATGGGTGATATTATGGATGTTGGTGAACTGCGGTGAAGAGTATGTGGATGATTCGGTCACCCATGAGATCATGGTGGTGGCTGGGCAGAGTGGAGAGAAATAGAGGGGAGAACTGGAATCACTCCTAAGGTTTTTTGTCTTTTCAGAAGAGTGCAACAATCCGGAACGTGGTGGTGATCAGAAGCGCCACCGGGATCACATACTTGCAGAGAAAGGGGAGTGCCCGGATGAGGGGGTGCCGTCCCGAGAGATCGCCCCAGAAGGCTTTTGGATCAAAGAACCAGGAGAAGGTGACCGCGATCAGAAGGGAGGTGATCGAGAGGCCGATTGTACCAAAAACCTCATCCATTGCGTCAAGGACAGGGATCCCCTGTATCGAGAGAGATAGTGGAGTATAGCTTGCGGCAGCAGGAAGCCCGGCGAGGATCGCAATACCGGTGACAAGGGCTGCCATCTTCTTCCGTGACTGCCCAAACGTCTCTGCGAGGGCTGCTGTCGGAACCTCGATGAAGGAGATACCTGAACTGATCGCGGCAAAGAAGACGATCGCAAAGAAGATGACAGCGGCAATCGCTCCAAGCGGCATCATCTCGAAGGCATAGGGGAGTGTGGTGAAGACAAGCTCTGGCCCTGCTGCCGGTTCAAGCCCGAAGGCAAAGACGATCGAGAAGATGACGATCCCTGCAAGCAGGGAGACAACGATGTCTGCGATGGTGACAATGGCAGCCGATGCAGGGATCTTTTCAGCGGAACCAAGGTATGCACCATAGGTAAGGAGTGTCCCATATCCGACCGAGAGCGAGAAGAAAGCCTGCCCAAGGGCTGCCCCCCAGATGAGGGGATCGGAGAGGACCGAGAAGTCGGGGGTAAAGAGGAAGGCAAGACCTGCATCTGCTCCGGGGAGGCGGACCGAGACGAAGATCATCGCCGCAAGGAGAAGAAAGATGAGAGGGACAAGCAGGGTTGTTGTCCGTTCAATCCCCTTCCTGACCCCGGATGAGATGATGATCCCACAGAGGAGACCGGAGATGATAAAAAAGAGGATCGGAAGGTACGATCCCGTGAATGCAGAAAATGGCTCAAGTGCCCCGGTGACGGAGAAGGCGAGATACCCAAATGTCCAGCCGGTGATAACAAGATAATAGGAGAAGATCCCGGTCATCACAAAACAGATGATCCACCCGGCGAACCTGGCAGGCGAGCGGGCGGTTCCTGCCCCTCCGGTTCCATCCCCTGCTCTTCTTCCATGCAGGCCACCGGCCTTGCTGAAGGCTGCGATCACGGTACTCCGGGTCCGCTGTCCCGCCTGCAACTCCAGGATCATCAGGGGCAGGCCGATGAGGAAAACGGCAGTGAGATAGGGGATCAGGTAGGCGCCACCGCCATTCTGACCGACAACCGTTGAAAATCGCCAGATATTCCCGATTCCAACCGCTGATCCGACAGCAGCAAGGATGAAACCGAGGCGGGACGACCATTCTTCCATTGCGGTCGATTGGTTTTCTCCGGAGATATTGGTTGTGTCATTGATGATGCCTGAAGTGAAGCATCTGAACCGGCAAAAACATTTTTTAGAGTGAGATGCGTTATGGAATAGTATGCCACTATCTTCGATCATAAACGCAATCAAGAAGGCGGCAAAGTCCGGGGGCGGACACTATGATCCGTACTATGACCAGTCCCAGCAGCCACCTGTTGAGTCTGCAGAGAACGAGCCTGCCGAAGAGCCGGATGTCGGTACAGACGACCAGGACGACGGCGGAGATGATGACTGAATAGAGAGCCCGGGGCGGCGATAAACCAGGAGTCCTGTGGAGAAAGTCAGCCACACTCCTGGATTTTCATCGCGTTGTGCTCTCTTTTTCCTTAGAGCTTTTCGATTAACCCAACCAACAACGATCACTTGAGAGTTGAAAACCCAAT
>NZ_JBCEXH010000003.1:0-76641 GCF_038751955.1 Methanocalculus natronophilus
ATGGTTATGTGGGATCCTATTGTGATCCAGTGCCCATAAAAAGCGGGAGTTCAGGTTATACCGAAATTCTTCCCCTCGTAACTGATGCTGTTCTGATATTCATTGGTGCATATATCATCGCGAGGATCATCAGCTTTCTTTTGCTACGGCTCTCGGAGCGCTTTGGACATGCCCGGATTGCAGTCAGGATGATAGTTCCGATTCTCAATATCATCATCTATACTGTTGCCATCATGCTCCTGCTCCACCGGGTTGTTGTCCTCGGAACAATCGAGCTTGTCGCATTCTCAGGGCTGTTTGGAGCGGCAATAGGCTTTGGGCTCAAAGACGTCTTTGCCAATATCATTGGCGGGGTCATCATTGCATTTGAAAAACCGTTCCGGATTGGGGATCGGATCACTATGGGTGAGTATTATGGAGAAGTTGTTGAAATCGGCATGCTTGATACCCGGATTGTCACCCCTGATGACAACTATGTCACAATCCCAAACTACAAGATCTTTACCCAGAGCGTTGCAAGCGCCAATGCAGGGCTCACAGAGATGATGGTAACCATTGACATCTACATCGATCATGCCGCAGATATCGACTGTGCCATTGCACTCTTCAGGGATGCTGTCGTCACATCCCGGCATATCTATATCTCTGATACATGTTTCTACACGATCCTTACAGAAAACCAGCTTCATGCAATCCGGCTCAGGGCACGTGCCTATGTCTGGGATCTCCGCGACGAGTTTGAATGCAAGGCAGAGATTTCACGAAGGACAAAACGGGCATTCCAGCGTGAGGGAATCCTCCCCCCACGTCTCTATGTGCCAGGGGAGGGGCTTCACACCTCCTGAAAAACTCGAAAAAGCCTTTTGTTCATCAGTTAGTGCAGAAAAAAGAAAAAGGGGAGGCGTAACCTGATTATTCCCCATCAAAGAGCTTCCGTACTGACTCAGCTGCTCTCTTTGCAGCACCCATCGCAAGGATCACCGTTGCCGCACCGGTTGCAACATCGCCTGCCGCAAAGATCTTCGGAACCGTTGTGCTCCCGTCTTCATCAACCAACAGATTCCCTTTCTTCTCACGGACAAGGCCTTCGATCATCCGTATAAGAAGGGGATTTGGGCTCTGGCCGATCGCCTCGATCACCACATCAGCCGGGATGACCCGCTCGCTTCCCGGTATCGGCTTCGCAGCAGGCCGCCCCGAATCATCCAGCTCACACATATCCATTGCAACGACCTCTACCCCGGTGACTGTGCCTTCCCCATGTATCCGGGTCGGGTTTGTACAGGTGAGGAACTCTATTCCCTCTTCTTCTGCATGGTGCACCTCAACGAGCCGTGCAGGCATATCCTCACGCCTCCGCCGATAGACAAGTGTCACATTGGCGCCAAGCCGGCGGGCGGATCGTGCAGCATCCATCGCGACGTTGCCGCCACCGACAACAACCACATCAGATCCAACCCTGACGGGGGTGTCACACTCCGGGAACGCATCGGCATGCATCAGGTTTACCCGTGTCAAAAACTCGTTTGCCGAGTAGACGCCGATCTGGTTTTCACCCGGAATGCCCATGAACGCAGGAAGGCCGGCACCGGTGGCAATGACGACTGCATCATATTCCATCAGCTCATCGACAGATATGCTCCGGCCCACCAGGTGGTTCGTCTGTATGGAGACGCCAAGCTCTTTCACGGCATCAATCTCTGCCTGCACCACATCATTTGGGAGACGGAATTCAGGGATCCCGTAGGTGAGCACACCACCGGGTGCATGGAGCGCCTCGAAGATTGTGACACGAAAACCATTTCGTGCAAGCTCTGCAGCAGCTGTCAGTCCGGCAGGCCCTGATCCGACAACAGCGACTGTTTGTGGCCGTTCTTCTGCAGCAACAGGTGTCTCGACACCATGCTCCCTCTCCCAGTCGGCGAGGAACCGCTCAAGCTGGCCTATGGCAACAGGCCTGTCTTTATTCCCGAGGATGCACTCTCCCTCACACTGCACCTCCTGTGGACAGACACGGCCGCAGATGGCAGGGAGCATATTATCTTCCTTGATAATCCGGATTGCAGACCGGAAATCCCCATCTTCAATACACGTGAGGAAGCCGGGGATATCGATCCCAACCGGGCATCCGTCCACGCAGAAGGGTTTCTTGCACTGGAGGCACCTGCCAGCCTCTTCGATCGCTTCATCATCCCTGATTCCGCAGTCCACCTCGCCAAAGTCACGGATTCTGTCAGCTGCCAGTCGATCTGCCATTACTGCTCACCTCCACAACCGCATCCTCCTGCATGATAGTGTTCGCGTGACTCTTTCTCTTCAGCCAGGTAGAACCGCTGGCGGCTCATCAGGAGATCAAAGTCAACGGCATGGGCATCAAACTCCGGCCCATCCACACAGGCGAATTTTGTCTCCCCATGCACGACCACCCGGCAGGATCCGCACATGCCTGTTCCATCGACCATAACCGGGTTCAGTGAGACAAAGGTCGGTATCCCAAAGGGTTTTGTCACGCCTGAAGTCACCTTCATCATGATGGCAGGCCCGATCACCCAGACTGCATCCGGTGGCCGGGTTTCGCAGATCTCCTGCAATGGACCTGCTGCAAACCCCTTGATCCCATATGAGCCGTCATCGGTGGTAACGATCAGATCATCACAGATACCACGCAGCTCATCCTCGAGAATCAGGAGATCCCGTGTTCGTGCACCAATGATCCCGGTCACTGTATTCCCGGCATTTTTTAGTGCCTGGGCGATGATTGGGAGGCATGCAATACCGACACCGCCCCCGACAAGCACGCACCGTCCATATGCTTTGATCTCTGTAGGCTTTCCAAGAGGACCAACTACATCAAGGATGGTGTCGCCTGCTTTCAACTGAGCAAGCTTCTCTGTTGTTGTCCCGACGGTCATGAAGATAACCCTGACACGATCGTCAGCTACTCCTGATATGGTGAGGGGTATCCGCTCTCCTGTCTCGTTTATCCGGAGGACAAGGAACTGCCCCGCTTCTGCATTCCTGCTGACATGCGGGGCTTCAATCCATAATTCATAGACGTTTTCTGCAAGGCGTGCTGATGATGTTATTGTGTACAATTAAAACCACTCCGGATTGACTATTACAATAATCTCGTATACATTACTCCTCAGACTTCTTTACTTTACGCAACCTGACAGCCACACCGCGTTTTGACCGGACCATCTCATCAGCCGGCATCATGGCTCTCCCTGTAGCAACAATCCCTTCCCCGACTACAAACACCTCGTCACCATCACGAATCCCGGGATCAGCAGAGATGACACCTGGTGCAAGTATATCTCCATGTGGGACAAAATCATCGATTTTTACCTGGTAGCAGCCGGGAAGCAGCTCCCATCCATCGAAGGTGGGGCGGAGCAGGCCGCTTGTGGGATCAATTGAGAAGAGCTGACGCCTGCCCAGCATCACTTTCCGGTTTAGCCCCTTCCCTTTGATCATCATCCCTTTTGTATCAACAGTCCGTCCAAACTGCCACTGGATCGTTGCTGAAATCTGATCAACAGACCGCTTCCTGCCCCCGCTGAGCGCTGCGGCAAGATTGTCAAGTGACTCCCGTGAGGTGGGGCGTCCGTCTCTGCAGGTCTCTTGGAGCCGGACTCCTGCAGATTCAGCTGCTCTTTGTGCAACCTCACGTGCGCCTCCCTCAAGATGGGCGATGATCCGCTCATATGGGTGGGCATTCAGGTAGGAAGCGAGGATCCCCGAGAGGAGATGGATCTCCTCATGGTCCCAGTACCCGGTCACCGGGACATCGTAGTGGGCTGCCGGATAGACTGCCTCAAGTTCCCGGGGAACAACTCCAAGAGGAGAGGTGACGATCAGGGCGTCCGCACGTCCCTGGATCGCATCATTGAACTTTTTATGGCTCTGGGAGAAGGAGTAGGGTTTCCGTGCAGAACACGGGAGAAGAACACAGGTATCCGTATGTGAAGGAGTAAATCGTGTAATGGTGCGTCTTGCAAAGCGGATAACCTCGGGCCGGTTCATTGATTCAGCTGTATAGGCCCTGAAGGTGGTCTTCCTTGCAATTGGTGCTGCAATTTCGGTGAAGCTGGTTTTTGTATCGAGATGGCGGAGCAGGGCAACGAGCGCCGCATCTGATCTGCTGCGTGATTCGATAAGCTCGCGGAGATCGCCTTGTTTCAGGTGGGCAGCGGCAAGCGCGATCTCGCTTCTGAGTGCAAGCCTGTTATGTTCCAGAAGATCCTCGTTTCCACATCCGGGGCAGGCACAGATCCCTTCATGCATCCAGGATCCCGGATAGATCCCAAGAGGGGTGCAGAAGAGCCCCTGGGCGGATCTCAGATCGACTGCACGGGTGTCAAAGAGATCAAAGCCTGTTGCTATCAGCATAGAGACATTGGAGGGGAGGGCAGATGCTGGTGCATACCGGGCGGCATCCGGGGGCAGTTCCCGGATAAACGCTTCGATCCAGTCTGCATAAGCTCTTGGATTTGCAAGGGCGGTATGCCAGCATGGGAAGAGCACCGCATCTCCCGAAGAAACGCCGCTCATCCTGAGTGGGTGGACAGGGATCGGCTCCCCGGTACTCTCTTCAAAATATGCCGCAACGAAGGCTTCATCTGCCTGGAGTGGGATATTTGAATGACTTCTCGTCTCAAGATCGATAAATTGTGCTTCAGGATCGATCACAGCAGGTGTCTCAAGGGTTGTCTCCCCGTGCGTGAAAATACCGCTCCGCGCAAGCCCGTCACGGCGCCTGATCTCAAACTGTGTCATGTGATCACCACCGCTCCTGGAAACTGCTTTCTGAAAAGGTCCGCATGATCCGGATCTGCTGAGAAGGTGATCCTCGTCTGTTTGTTTGCAGCGAGGAGCGCATCGATGCCACGAAATGCTGATCTGAGCATTGCATCATCCCATGCCGGAACCTCTGCCTGGCCAGCCGGAAATGTTTCTGAGAGCTCAATTGGGACTGCGCCAAAAGGCGGTCTCAGCTCAAGGTAATCATCAAATCCAGTTGGTTTTGGGCCCCCGCAGAGGATAAGGGCATGATCTCCAAGCGTGATCCGGGAGATCATCTCGTGGAACCTGATCACCTCGGTCCTGCTGCATGACTCATCTCCCCTGTAGAAGAACCTCCGTTTCGTTGCACGATCAAAACGCTCGAGATCCGGTGTATGTTTCAGCAGCTCACGGTATCCATCAAGGAGCCTCGGGTGTGCACGGCACCGTTCATCCACAAGTTCAAAGAGCGTCCCCTCCTGGATGGAGAGCCGTATTCTGGCTATTTCGGCCTGGGTGACAGCGAGGTTGTGGGTTGCAAGGAGGCGCTCCTTCTCAGGGGAACGCTTCAGCTCCTCTGCGGTATGTGAACGGCAGACAGAACAGGCACAGGGGAGCTCTGCCATCTCCGCCAGCTTCAGGGTTCCTGCAGGGGTAATGTATCTGCCTTCCCGGGCATAGAGGGCATAGGCAGCCGAGTCGAAGATATCACAGCCCATAGCAACAGCAAGTGCGAACATCGACGGGTGGCCTGCTCCAAAGAGGTGGACACAGGCAGATGAGGGGAGGCCGCGTTTTGCTGCGAGAACAGATCCGACAAGCTCCCTGTACCGGTATGCTTCAAGGAGCGGGACAACCGCACCGATCGGGCAGAACGAGAAGCCGAGGTCGCCTGTCTCCTGGCCTGCACGCTCCCTCAGATCCAGATGAAGCCCGCCCTGTACCGGACCCGCAAGCGGAGCATCATCCCCGAAGAGCTCTTTTGCCTCGCGAAGACGGCTCATCGTGACAGCCAGATCAGATTCCACGGTTGAACGGGGCGAATCCGGGTGTGTCGGTATATCCAGAGGCACCCAGATGTCACTGCCGATATCCCGCTGGAAACTGATGGTTGTCTCATTTGTTGTATCAACTGATCCATAGACCGAGAGCTGAAACGATCCTGAGTCCGTCATGATCAGGCCATCAAACCCGAGGAGATCGTGGAGTCCCCGGTGCAGCGCCTCGTCGCGGAACTCGGCACTCTTTGAGAAGATATAGGCATTGGTGATCAGTCCTTCAATGCCCATTGCTGCCATCTCGGCAGGCGGGATGATCTGGATATGCGGATTCACAACAGGAAGGAGAGCCGGAGTTCGAATCCGCTTCCCTCCGACGGTCAGTTTCCCAACCCTCCCGGCGATATCCTTGTGCATGATTTCAAACTGTATGGACATGGCTTACTCCCTAAAAATCTGCCCCTCGAATCTCAGAACAGTTATCTCTTCCCTCTGCCAGCACCCGGGGGTGAGGCCGGCTTTTATGCAGGTCTGATCAAGAAATTCTCCTGGCTCCCAGGCATGGTCTGTTGCCACCTGGGGCAGGAGCAGGCCGCTTCTTCCCATACCCTGCACTATAAGACCGTGCCTGCCGACAATGACTTCTTTGTCCCTCTCCGAAGGAGGTCTTTGGATCTCTTCTGGAACAGAGAGAACTGTCAGTTCAAGGCTTATCCGGGATAGTTCATGCTCTTTCACCGGGGGAAACCGGGGATCGCTTCGTGCAGCAGAGGCAGCAGCCTCGTAGAGTGCATCAGCAAGGCTCATCACGGGGAGGGGGATGCCTATGCACCCTCGCAGTGCCCCGTTTTTGTTCAGGGTTACAAAAACACCCCGTTTCTCTGAAAATATTGCAGGGAGGGGAGGGTGATTGTATTGCTTTCCTGATACCACCGCATCAACGATTACTTTGGCCAGGGTAAGACCGGTTTGCCCTTCCTCCTCTGAAAGAAGCTTCATAGTTCTGGTTCGTCGGCAGAGAAGAAGATAATATCTCCATGAATCCAAGGTTTAATGATTCTACACTCCCAATATATGTCGCATACAATGAGCTTTCTGCCTGTTGTATCACGATGAGAGGGAGAGTGCGGCTGACGGTGGCCCATCAGGGCTGCTGAGGAAAGTCCCCCCACCCTCCGGGCGCGCAGCCCCACGCAAGCGGGGATGGCGAGAGTCATGGCAATGACACAGAAACGACACGTCCTGCCGCCAGCAATGAAACGATAGAGCATCTCCGGTTCTCCGGTGATTGCGATACTCTGCATCTGATGCAGTTTCAACTCGTTGAGCGTATCGGCACGGGATCGATGGAACGGTGAATCCCTGCGGGTGCAAGCCAAACAGGGCAGACGGGATGCCCGGATCCCGCCCGGGTACGGCGCTTAGCCGAATGCCGCAATGAACAGAAGGGGGCTTACTCCTCCCACTCATCACCCTGGTTTCAGGGGCAGCTTTTTTTCCACCAATGACTTCTAGTAATAATATGCACATTCCTACTGCCGAGGAGATCCGATCTGCCCGGAGACGTCTCGGAATGACGCAGGCAGATCTCGCCCGCCGATCAGGGATCAGCCAGTCGATGGTGGCCCGTATCGAACGTGGATCGGTAGACCCAAGAGTCAGTACACTTCAGAGGATTGTTTTGGTGCTGACTGCAGCAGAACTGCCGGTTGTCACTGCGGGCAGTGTCATGCATTCACCGGTGGAGTGTGTCTCCCCGGACGATACAATTCTGGCAGCTGTTGAAAAGATGGACAGGATGGCGTTCTCCCAGATCCCTGTCCTCCAGGATGGCGTACCTGTTGGATGCATCTCAGAAGGTGCCATCCTCTCCGCATTAGGGGAGCAGCGGCACCAGAAAGGGTATCATCCGACTGTCAGGGACTATATGGAGGCGAGTTTTCCAACTGTGCCTCCTGAGATCGAGATTGAGACGGTTGTTGGGATTCTCGAACAGCACCATGCGGTCCTTGTCATGAAAGGTGGGCGGGTTGAGGGGGTTATCACCAAGCATGACCTGATATCCCTCATCGTTGGATAAGAGATCAGACCATTGATACCAGGTCAAGAAGCACTGCTTCGGGATCCTCTGCCTTCACAACCCCGGATGCAAGCAAAACACCGGCACAGCCGAGATCCAGGGCAGTACGGAGGCACTCGCCCGACTGGATCCCAGCTCCCGCCAGGACCAGAACCCGATCATTCTGCTGTTCTGCTGCTTTCACTGACCCAGCGATGATCTCAGGATCGGCTTTTGCAACCGAGATGCCGGATCCGATCAGCTCAGGCGGCTCAATTGCGACATAGTCAGGTCCAAGAGCCGCCCCGGCGGCAGTGGTAAGGATATTATTTGTACAGATAACGGAGGTGAGTTCCTCTTCGCGGGCAGCGGCAAGTGCTGCCTCTATCTCTGCAAGTGCGAGCCGCTTCTCTGAATGATTGATGAGCGTTCCGACACCTCCGGCACTTTTCACCATGAACGCAGGGGTATGGCCCGTATATGCGCCTCCACCCACACCATCGATATGCTGGGCAAAGACCGGGATACTATAGTGTTTTGCAAGCCTGCGCATCTCGGTATAATGGGGTGCAATGGCAATGCGAACACCCATATCCTCCATCACGGCCTGGGCTGCCCGTGCAATCCTGTCTGCCAGGTAGCCGGTTCCTTCCCTGTATGTCTTGAAATTGATGAGGATGAAGGGAGATTGCATCCTTACTTCCTCTTGACTGAGATGACATCACCAAGGGTTGTCTGGGTTTTCCCCCCGGATTTTGTGTCATCCAATGTATCTTCAGCCTCAACCAGCCGGATGCCCAGTGCAGCCTCGATCTTCTTTCTGACGGCATCCTCAGGTATCAGATCGCCGTTTTCAATCTTTTTGATGAGATGCTCTTTCTCTTTTAGTTCAAGAGCCAGATCCTTCTGGCTCATCCCTTTTGCAAGACGGGCTTCCCGGATTCGCTCAGGATAATCCTCGACGATATCCCCGCCAATGAAATCGAAGACATCGCGTTTCCGCCGGGCAGGCATAGGAGCCTGTCTCGATGTGCCGGAAGAAACCTTTCCCGGAGCCGGGCGGGGAGAGGCCGGTGCCTGCACCTCGGTTCCAAGCCGTGCACACCTGTCACATACGGTCATTGGCTGTGATCCTTCAATCCTGACGGTTTTTGATCGGCCTTTGATGAGTTGTCCACAGGCCTCACACTGTTGTGGTTGCATGATATCCCAAAACACTTTATAACCTTTTTTCCTATATATCTATTTGAAGAGTTATGGCAGTCAAATCCCGCACCCCAGAGGATTCACGTGTGCCAGAGTCACGTGGATCAGAAGATACCTACCGGGTGGTTCTTGAGCGTCTGACGGAACTCGAGACGCGGAATCAGGAGTTGCGGGAAGAACTCCGCCAATCCAGAACCGATCGCCAGTACCTGGAGACCCAGAAGGTCAGGTATGAGCGTGAAGTCCGCAAACTCCGATCTGAGATTGAACAGATGCGGAGTCCCCCACTCATCATCGGGACAATCGTGGATGTGGTTGACAGTACCCGTGTGGTCGTCAGGAGCAGTGCAGGCCCGAAATTCCTTGTGCGAAGCTCCCAGTTTATCAATGTCGACGATCTCAAGCCAGGCGTCCGGTGCACCATGAACCAGCAGACGCTGGCAATTGTGGAGGTACTCCCCTCAACCTATGATGCACAGGTCTATGGAATGGAAGTTGAAACCCGGCCAACAGAGAGCTACGCCGATATTGGTGGCTTGATACATCAGATAACCGAAGTCCGTGAAGCAATTGAGCTGCCACTCAAAAAACCCCATCTCTTTGAACAGGTCGGTATCATTCCACCCAAAGGCATCCTCCTCCATGGACCGCCTGGAACAGGAAAGACGCTTCTTGCACGAGCAGTAGCGCATGAAACCGATGCAACATTCCTCCGTGTTGTCGGATCTGAACTTGTACAGAAATATATCGGAGAAGGTGCGCGGCTTGTCCGGGAACTTTTTGAGAGCGCGAAGAAGAACGCACCTTCGATCATCTTCATCGATGAGATCGACGCAATCGGTGCGTCACGGGGCCAGGAGACCTCGTCAGGTGACCGCGAGGTGCACCGTACCCTGATGCAGCTCCTTGCCGGTATGGACGGGTTTGAGTCACGCGGCGATGTCAAGATTATCGGGGCAACGAACCGGATAGATATTCTCGACATTGCCCTCCTCCGACCCGGCAGGTTTGATCGGATCATCGAGATCCCACTCCCGGATGTTGAAGGCAGACTCTCGATACTGAAGATCCATGCAAAGCAGATATCGCTTGCAGACGATGTGGATCTGGCAAAGATCGCAACCATCACCGAGGGGAAGAACGGAGCTGACCTCTCTGCAATCTGTATGGAGGCAGGGATGTTTGCGATCCGCGAAGAGCGGACAAAGGTCACCCAGGCTGACTTTGAAAAGGCAACCAAAAAGATATTCTCGGATTTCGAGAAAGACCGGTATCTTCCCTCTTCAAGCACCGGGGCAATGTTTGCCTGAGCACGTCGGCTGCCTCCGCTCCCAAACCATTTTTCAAGAGGGCTTTGTAAGGCCCACCGGAATCGGCAAAATCCGTTTGACCGGGATTTTCAAAAAAACCGACGCTCTCATAAACGTGTCTGCTCCTGAGAGATCTGATCCTGTCAGCTCTCAGGATCAGGTTTAAATTCGGGGTCTTTTTGGGAATCAAACTCTGAATCTTCAAAACCTGTGTCCGCTTCCGGGGTATCTGACGTCGCAGTCTGATGCTTCCTGGATGATTCAGGCCTTTCCCCCTCAAGACAGAGAATCACAAGCTGCTGATCCGGTTTGCCTGGCTGGTGTATGCTACAGGTATATGAGTATGGCCAGTCCTCCCCGGGATAGGGGAGACTCCGCTCATAGATCTCCTTTGCAAGGTTTTTGGAGATGACGATTCCGTCTCTGGTTTTGAAGAGTGTAACTGATGTGTATCGCCTGATGTACCAGCGAAGCTCAGATGCCAGGGAGAGCGCAGATCCAAGCGTTGCAACAGGCACTTCAACACACCCGTCATCCCGTCTCCTGGGTGAATAGAACCGCAGGATCATCCTGCTCGTTTCAGAGAGTAAAAGAGTGCGGTACAGGTCAATTCCGGGCTTGGGAATAAAAATGACCTGCATGATCGTCTGGATATTTCAGTAGTACATCCTGCTGTCCGGCTCAGGTGCTTCCTGCCTGAGCTTTGCAACAGCAGATGCAAAGTGGTCCTGGTTCACTGAATCTGCACCTTCACGGACGGCTATCATGCCCGCTTCCCGGCAGATTGCTTCAAGTTCTGCCCCGGTTGCACCCTCTGCCATCTTTGCAATCCCGTCGAGATCCACATCACTCAGTGTGAGGTTCTTTGAATGAATCTTCAGTATCTCGTGGCGTGCCTTCTCATCGGGGAATGGAACTTCAATCAGCCTGTCAAACCTGCCGGGGCGGAGGAGTGCCGGGTCAAGCATATCCGGGCGGTTGGTTGCGGCCATGATCCGGATCTCACCACGGTTGTTGAACCCGTCCATCTCGGCTAAGAGCTGCATTAAAGTCCGCTGCACCTCTGCAGAACCCGATGTTCCGTCATGGGTTCTCGTACTGCCCACAGCATCGATCTCATCGATAAAGACGATAGACGGCGCTTTTTCACGGGCAAGCTGGAAGAGTTCGCGGACAAGCTGTGCACCTTCGCCTATGAACTTATGGACAAGCTCACTACCGGACATCCTGATGAAGGTGGCGTTGGCATTATGGGCAATAGCCTTTGCAATCAGGGTTTTTCCGGTTCCAGGCGGCCCATAGAGGAGGATTCCTTTTGGTGGCTCGACACCAAGGCGTTTGAAGACCTCCGGCCTGGTCAGCGGGTATTCGACAGCTTCCCTCACTTCTTCAATCTCATCTGTCAGCCCGCCAATCTCGTCAAATGTCTGTGAAGGGGAAGTGTCCAGCTCCATCACCCTGACTCGTGCATCAAAGGTCGTACCGACGACCTTGACAATGGAGAGCGCATTATTGACGGCAACCTTGGAACCAGCCTTGAGAAGCGAATAGATCTCATCATTTGCATGGGTGATATATTCCTGGTTATTCCCCTGCTGGCGGAGATAGACCTCGCCATTTGGCAGCTTCTCGATAACGGCAGCAACAAAGAGCGGGAGGCGCTTGAGCTGGGTATTCTCCCGCTTCAACTGCGCGTTCTCCTCCCGGAGCTTTTGAACTTCCTTATGCTGGGCATCCACCTTCTCGCGGAGTTCAACCATTGATTCATACAGCTCTTTGAGCCTCTGGGACTGAATCGTCTGGTCACTGGATACGTTGTCGATGAGGGTTTCGTCCATGTCTATAATATACTCTATTCTCCCATCACTTATTAGGTGGTATTGTGATAATCAAAGGCCGATCCATTGCACAGGGTAAGGCAGAGGGGGAACTGGTTGTAACAGACACCCCTCTCTCCTTTCTCTCAGGCGTCGATCCAGAGACAGGTATAGTCATTGAGAAGGGCCACCCTCTTGAAGGAGTCTCGATCTCTGGAAAAGTTCTTGCATTTCCCTTTGGGAAGGGTTCAACTGTTGGATCCTATGTGATCTATGCCCTCAGGAAAAACAATTGTGCACCTGCTGCCATCCTGAATGAGGAGGCTGAGGCTATCATTGCGGTTGGTGCAATCATCTCGAAAATTCCGATGGTAGATCGCCCGGAAGGTGGTATCTCCTCCCTGAAAAGCGGCATAACCGTTACTGTTGATGGTGACAGGGGCGAAGTCATTGTCAGCGGGTCACAGTAGGCTGCCATGAGAATCGTCTGGCGGGAGATCAGGGCAGCCAGAAACACCTATGCAGTGCTGTTTGCTGCATGTACGGAGTCCGGATACCATCTGGAGTTATCAAGTGCCCCGGATGGGGATATCACCTGCTACAGCATAAACAGCATCAACGAACCTCTCTTTCGCGAGGAGATCGGGGATGCGCCCGGCATCACAATCGTCGGGGGCCCGCATGCAGCTGCCTGCTACCGTGAGGTTGCACACTATGCTGATTATGTCATTGTCGGTGAAGGGGAGAAGACTCTCCCCCGTCTCCTTGATGCCATCTGCAGAGGATCCACAAACCCGGTTCCCGGTGTTGCGACACAGGATGGCTATACCCCGGCAGACCATACAGTCCTCCTGGATGCATACCCCTGTTTTCTCCAGGTAAAAGGATACCTTGAGATCTCGCGCGGCTGCCCGTATGCCTGCACCTACTGCCAGACCCCCCGGATATTCGGGACCAGGATGCGGCACAGGAGCCTTGATTCAATCGAAGCATCGGCACGCCGGGTATCCGATGCCCGGTTTGTCACCCCGAATGCGCTTGCCTATGGGTCAGATGGCAGAACTCCCCGTTATGATCTGGTGGAAAAGCTGTTGAAGCGCCTGGCAGGAAAACGGATCTGGTTTGGTACGTTCCCCTCAGAAGTCCGTCCGGACTGGATCACCGGGGAGGCACTGGAGATGATCGCTCTGTATACGGATAACACCAGGATTCATTTTGGCGCACAGTCCGGAAGCGATCAGATCCTCTCGATGATTCAGAGGGGGCATACTGTCGCGGATGTTTTCAATGCAATTGACCTCTGCTGCTCTCATGGCTTTCAGCCGGTCATCGATATCATCGTTGGTTTTCCAGGTGAAACCGGAGAGGATAGCGAGGAAACAATGGAGCTGGTGCGCTATGCGACCCGGTTTGGAACGGTTCATATGCACTATTTCATGCCGATCCCGGGAACCCCGCTTGCAGGTGCCCATCCGAGCCCGCTCCAACCCCAACATGAGAAAGCTTTCGGCTCTCTTGCTCTCTCCGGAAAAGTTACCGGGTACTGGACGCCACCGGAACGAAGGTTTTTGAATCTGTGATAGAGATATAGAAAACCTATGATGAAAGTATTGCTTATTGCTGATCTCCACGGCACCTATGACTCAATCGACCAGCTTCTTGAGACCGAACCCGATTGCCTCTTTATTGCAGGTGACCTGACCCAGTTTGGCCCTATTGAAGAGATAACGTCGTTTCTGAAGCGTCTCTCCCTCCCGGTCTTTGCCGTGCCGGGCAACTGCGATCCACGTGACTCGCTTTCCTGCATTGATGATTCGAATGCAGTCTGCCTGCATGGTCAGTCCTTTACGATTGGATCTGTTACCATTGCAGGGATCGGGGGCTCCAATCCAACGCCTTTTAATACCGCGTTTGAATGTTCAGAAGAGGAGATAGATCAGATCATGCAGGATATGATCAGCACGATGCAGAAGAACCAGACGAATATTCTCATCTCCCATGCCCCCCCACATGGTCTCCTGGATGAGGTGCAGCCTGGTGTTCATGCAGGGTCAGTCAGTATCAGAAAGCACCTGGGTGCGTTTGATATCGTCTGTTGTGCGCATATTCACGAGCAGCGGGGTGTAGTCCAGGAAGGGAGCACCTGGGTTGTCAATCCAGGGCCCGGCTCTGAAGGCTATGGTGCCCTGATTGTTATTGGAGACGAGGAGGGTGATATCATAATCGATCTCATTGATTCTTCTCCAGAAGGAGCTCAAGATAACTCTCTGTGAGGCGCTCGCCAATAATTCCATATTCTTCTGCAACCCTCTCAATCTCTTTTTCTGACTCTTCCTGTGATAATCCGGCGGCTGCCTCAATCTCGGCGAATAATCCGAGCTCGTCAACTGAATCAAGCGTAACAGTAGCTCTCCCAATGCTATATGACTCACGGTGTTTCCTGACAGATGCTGTTTTGGAAAACCCGATCCGTTGCAGGATCAAATCCATCACGTCAAGCGACTCTACGCGTACATTCAACTCTTCACGTGCCTTAAAAGAACCCGATCCTGTTTTTGGCCCTTTATAGGTGAGAAGCGCGTAGTTATCTGCCTCTCTCAGGCGGAGCGCCTCATCAGTCGCTGCAAAATTCCGATCAGGACTGGTATAATATGCATCATACTCAATGCCCTCGCCAAGGAGTGGTGCTCCTGATGCAAGGATACGTTCACGGATTGCCTGTAAGTCCTGCACATGTACTTTTATCTCAATCTCAAGCATACTGTCGACCTCTTCTTTAAGTATTATTCAGGCGCAGTAATTAAGACAAGGTATCATTATGGCAATTGAGAAAGGAGTTTTCATAAACCTCTCCTATACCGGATCCATTGAAGGTATCCCCTTTGATACGACCAGCGAAGAGGTTGCAAAAGAAGCAGGCATCTTTAATGAATCTGCACGCTATGGGCCGATGCTCATCAAAGTCGGGAACAACCATGTGATTCCGGGCCTTGATGAAGCGCTTGAGGGTGCTGACGTAGGTGTGGAACAGGAAGTCACTGTCCCCCCGGAGAAGGGTTTTGGACCGCATGAGAAAGAGAAGGTTCAGGCCTACCCGCTGAAGGCATTTGAGAAGAAGCCGGCAGTCGGCATGCGGATCACCGTTGAAAAGCGGGAAGGTGTCGTCGTTGATATCATCGGCCAGCGGGCTGTTGTTGATTTCAACCACCCGATAGCAGGCAAGACGCTTGACTATACCTTCACCATTGAAGAGGTGGTTGAAGATGACGAGGAGAAGATGAAAGGGCTTATCCGCCTCTTTTCCGGCAGGGATATGGATCTCACACTTGAGGACGAAAAAGTCACGCTTCACCTCCCTCCCGGAATCAATTATGATCAGCGGTGGTTCCTCTGGCGTGGAACAGTTGTACAGGAACTATTCGGTGTCCGCGATTCTGTCAGCGAGATTGTCTTCATGGAGACATTCAAGCGGCCTGAAGAAGCAGCTGAATCGTGAAAAAGCTGATATTTTATATCAGAACCCGATTCTTTTTTTTCCCTCACGTGTGCACGGATTGCAGATCGGGATGGGTTTTTACCCGATTGCATACCTGAGCAGTGCGGCAATACCGCCGAGCCCTTCGATTCGTTTACCGGGTTCAAACTCTGTTGAAAGGATGAGCATCTGCACATTCATCTGTTCTGCTTCTTCCATAACAGCAGAGACATCAGGGTTGCGAATTGAGGTGTCTGCAACAATCAGCTCCTCGGCAGCTCCAAATGAGACAGCTCTGCTCACCTCCCCGATACCATAGGCAACCGGATCATCACGTGCAATCCGTTTGAAGACCTCGTCTGCTGCCCTGACCTCCTGTGCCAGCTGGAGATCCAGGGCCACACGATCAAGAACACCATCACCAATTGCCTGCTGGATTGCACCATACCCGCTCCGCCTGGTCTCAACAATGGCCATTCTTTTGAAGAGATCAGGTGATTGCGCCTTCACATAACTGCCAAACTCCTCCTTGATGAACCCGGGTCCGGCAATGACAACCGGGCCGGTCACCTGGGATAAGAACTGCATCAGGTCCAGAAAGAGCGTCTGGCGGGAATTTTCTCCCCTGGTCTTTCCACTTCCCCGGGTCATGGTCGTGACCCGTTCCGGGCCATACTGCCGGATCCTGCAGATCTCAGCTTCTCCCTCTTCAAGGGCAACAATATGGATGACATCGTAGAGCGAGGACTTCACCGCCCGGTCTATCCGGTCAAGATCAGTCCGTCTCCACCGTCGGATGATGGATATATCATAGCCAGTCTCGACATTCAGTGAATGATGAAACCCCTGATCCGGCCCTTCACGGATGATACCGGAGATACGGAGCCTCGTTGCATCCGGTACAAACTCCACCTTCTCTACCAGCAGACCGATCCTGACCGGTCTCTTCTCGGCTTTATCGGGCCTGATCCGGTCAGTCGACTGTTCAACTGACCTGAGGGTGGTGGCAAAGACCAGATTGCCTGGTTCTATCATGTGGGAGAGATGCCAGAGATCGTCAATTGACTCCGGCAGCAGCTTGATTTCACCATTATTTCGCTTTAGATCTGAGAATGTTGCTTTCATGACTCATCGATGATGTCTGATCCGCCGGCCGGGACAAAGGCAGCGACAGCCTCTGTTGAGAGGACGCTTTTTGCGGCTTTTGCATCGGCTGCAGGGAGCCTTTCACGGAGTATTCTCACAACTTTTTTCGCAATATCATTGGGCTCAAAGGTGCCCGGGGCAAGTCTCACCATATATGCTGCCCGTTTTGCAACAGCAGCTACCGGGCCACCGATCACGGCGAGATCGGGATCTGTCACAACTCCTATTGCAACACCGAGCGTGACATTCCGCATGTACTGCCGCTCACCACGGATCACAAACGCTCCCCGTGCCACATACTCGCCCGACTCGGGGGTTTTGCTCACCTGATCGGGACGGGCAAGATAGACATCGCCTGAGCCGTACCCTGCCTTCCAGAAGTTTGAATAGGAGGCGGCAAACTGGGCGACCTCGTCTTTATGCCCGGTCGTGCCTTTCAGGATGACGACACTTCCTCCATGAACATCCGCATGGACAAAGGTGTCACCACCTTCCATGTACTTTCTGACAAGCTCTTCATTCTGGTCAGCGTCACGGCCGCCGATGACGAGTGCCCCGTCGGAAGTCTCAAACCATCGAAACCTGTGGTACCATTTTGGCTTCTGCCTCTTTCTGACCGCCTGCTTTACCTTCTTTTCGGGTGCAGGCCGGTTCATGGCCCTGATTGCACCTTCGCGCTTGGACCTGAATTTTTTCATCTGTTCATAGTAGACAGCCACATTTCCTTCGACACTTTTTTGAATCCAGATCGTCACCTTCATGCCGAGATCGATGACAACTGATGCATCAGATGGGTTTACCGAGACGATCATTGCTGCTGCAGGGTGATCTGCAGTCTTCAGCACCTTTGCAATCTCCTGCCACGACATCTTCTGTGAGGCTGCCTGAAGCGTTGAGATCAGCTGCTGGACATCTGTATACCGTTCATAGATTAACTCAGCAGCGCGCTCGGCTTCTTTGATCTTTGCCTCAAACTTTTTGATCGCTCCCTCCTGCTGCCGCCGGATACGCTCCTCCCGTGAGAGCGTCTCCTTTTTGGCTTTCTGTACCGTATCCTGGACTGGGAGTGGATAGTATGCTGCAAGAGCTTCAGAAAAGGTTGGGTACGTCGCATGCGGTGGTGCACCCTCACGCGAAAAGGGCCAGCATCCGGCAGAATCGATCACGCCGCCCCCACCTGCCCTTCCATCAGCAAGAACGCTTTCATATGCCTCGTGGAGGCGTGTTAGCATCTGGCTGGTGAGGTGCCTGGTTGGGAACTCCTTCTCAATCCCTGCACGGATGCAGACTTCTTCGGCCATTGCTCCACCCAGCATCAGTTCAACTGCTGCTGCCCTGACAAGATCCCGATCGGTTGAGCGGATGATTTCAGCAAATTGCGTGCATGAGAGACTGCTCAGATCCGCTCCGCTCATGTCATAGAGTTCACCCGGAACAATATCCCGCTCTCTGAACCGCCTTTTCTTCAGCGCATTCTGAATTTTGTATTCTTCGTCAGTGAGGATGATATTCCCCTCATCAAAGAGCTCGACTATCAGGTGCCAGGTTCCGCCTCCCTTTCCTATCTCAAGTATCAGCACCCGTTCGATGCTCTTCTGGGAAATTGAGAGGACTTTCCCTCCTTCAAGGAACTTCCTGAGGTACATTGAGTATCCTGACGGGTTTTTTGGTGCGGGGGGAAGTTTCTCTACCCTGTGGGCACGCCTCCCTGCCTCGACAAAAAACAAGTGTTTGGACTTATCTTCTCCATTGAGCCTGAAACCAAAGGTGGTGGTGTCATACTCATAGATCTTTCCAAGCCAGAGAGGGAGAAGACTCTGCAGCTCCGCAACAAGTGCGGCAAGATCAAGCCCGCTCATCCCCTTGTGTGTAGCCATGGTAATACTAAGATACATAAGATGCGAAGACTAAAAAATACTCCACTGGTGTGAATATGAGTAAAGGTTCAAAGGTGAGGCGTTTCAAGAAGAAGGATCCAATGGATACACGCGGGGCTGCATCGGATCCTGAAGAAGTACATGATGATGCAGAGGATCGTAAGGAGAACCAAACGTCTGCTCTGGATATTGAGGATGAAAAATCTGGAGATGCCGAGGGTTCACAAGAAGATTCCGGCGAGGAAGAAGAGGAGAGTGAAGCCAGGGAACCGGCTCAGAAATCTCCTGAGAAGAAAGCTTCTGACAAGAAAAGTGCGGCACAGAAACGCATTGAGAAGAAGGATCAGCATATCAAGCGTGTAAAACGGACGCTGATTGCATGTATCATGGGAGTTATTGCAGGTGGCCTTTCTTTTATGTTCGGGGGCACGCCGGATGCGATGGGCATACAGCCAAATACCTTCCTTGCAATGCTTCTCCTCCTTGCCGGTATTGTCTTCCAGAAGCATATATTTACAATCATCGGACTTGATATCACCGAGCTTGGCAAGAAAGACTGGTTTTACCAGGGATTCATGACATTCGCACTCTGGTTTATAACCTGGACAATCCTCCTGACAACAAGTATCCTCTGAAGTCGCATGCGTATTGCAGTTGTTCACCGGGATCGTTGCCACTCGAAGAGATGTGGGAACGAATGTATCATCTACTGTCCGCGCGTCAGGACAGGTGACGAGACCGTCATCATTAACGAAGATGGCAAGGCAGAGATATCAGAGGAACTCTGTGTCGGGTGCGGTATCTGTATAAAGAAGTGCCCGTTTGAGGCGATTGACATCATCACCCTCCCGGTTGAACTGGAGTTTCCGACGCACCGGTACGGGAAGAATGGTTTTGTGCTCTATGGCCTGCCGATCCCCGTTGAAGGGAAGGTTTCTGGAATTCTCGGGGCAAATGGTATCGGGAAGAGTACGTCTGTTGCGATTCTCTCAGGTCAGCTTCGCCCAAACCTCGGAGCAGAAGGTGAGGAGATCTCTGAATCGTGGGATCTGATCCTGAAGCAGTATGCCGGAACTGAGTTGTTTGACTATATCAAAGCGGTTGCAGACAAGGGATTGAAAGTCGCTGTGAAACCGCAGTATATTGACGGTATTCCAAAAGTCTTCAAAGGGGCTGTTGAGGATCTCCTGAGAAAGACTGACGAAACCGGCCGCCTGGATCAGTATATCAGGGAACTTGGCCTCTCTTCTCTCCTCAGAAAAAGTATCGATACACTCTCAGGTGGCGAGCTCCAGCGTGTCGCCTTTGCAGCCTGCCTCTCCCGGGACGCTGATTTTTACTTCCTTGATGAACTGACACCGTTTCTGGATATCTACCAGCGTATGGCAACCGCCCGTCTTGTGCGTGAACTTGCACGGACACGGCCGATCATGATCGTGGAGCACGATCTCGCCATCCTCGACCTCCTGGCAGATACCGTTCATATTGCCTATGGCAAACCGGCAGTCTTTGGGATCATCACCAGGCCAAAAGGTGTCAGGATAGGCATTAACCAGTACCTGGAGGGGTATCTGCCTGAAGAGAATGTCCGGTTCCGCGATCACCAGGTTGTTTTTGAGACGAGATCGCATATGAAGACGACCGAGCGTGAGGTTCTCCTTCAGATCCCGTCAATGAAGAAGAGTTTCCCGGGTTTTGGGCTCACAATTGACGGTGGGGATATCCGGAAAGGAGAAGTTCTCGGTGTTGTTGGTGCAAATGGTATCGGGAAATCCACGTTTGCGAAACTTCTCGCAGGTGTACTTGAGCCAGATGAAGGATCCACGAAGATGGAGACACCCCTCAAGGTTGCCTACAAGCCACAGTACATAAAAGCAGGTTCTTCTGCAACTGTGGAAGAGCTTCTCCGCTCGGCAACCAGGCGGTTTGATACCTCGTATTACCAGCACGAGATCATTGAACCCCTCTTCCTCGCTCCGATTCTTCAGTCACCAGCAGATACACTCTCCGGTGGTGAACTCCAGCGGCTTGCAGTCGCACTCTGCCTCTCGCAGGAAGCCGATCTCTATATCCTCGATGAACCAAGTGCTCACCTTGATGTTGAACAGCGGATGAATACCGTAACGGTTCTGAAACGGTTTGCTGAAGGACGTGAGGCGGGAGTGCTTGTCATAGATCATGATATGTACCTCATTGATATGCTCTCTGAGCGTATGCTTGTCTTTGAAGGAGAACCTGGCCATTCTGGTTCTGCATATGGACCCTTTGGGATGCAGGACGGGATGAACCGGTTCCTGCAACAGCTCGAAATCACCTTCAGACGGGATAAAACCGGACGGCCACGGATCAATAAACTGGGATCATTTCTTGACCGTGACCAGAAATCCCGTGGAGAATACTATTATGCCATTCCATCTGAAGAGTGATGGCGGGAAATATGCTATATCTTTTTTAAAATAAAAACCTGATTTCAGATTTCCGAACAGTCGCCATCTGCCCGGCGTATCTTTACCATAAAGCCGTTTGCAGGACAGTACTGTACTGTTCTTCCTTTTGATCCGCCGATATCCTCACCTTTGATCGGGATGCCATGGGACTTTAACCCGGCTTTCACGGCCTCTGCATTTCGATCCCCGATAGAGAGGTTTCCACTGAAGTTGGCAAACATCTGTGCACCCCCGACCAGCTTTGCCTGAAGATTCTTTGGTGAGCTCCCTTTTCTTGCCAGATCCCTGAGCATAATCTCAAGTGCGGTATCGGCATACTTTCCGGGGCGATCCTTTTTGCCTCCGCTTTCGGGAAGCATGATATGCGCCATTGCTCCTATCCCAAGCTTTGAGTCATGGAGAATGAGCCCGATACAGGATCCAAGACCAATTGAGGTCATTGGCTCAGCTCCTACATGGTAGTCGCCTATACCGATGACAATTGCCCGTGGTTCATTACCAGGCTGTTGTGTATCCATTCCAGAGACTCCGTATCTCTTCAGGTGAGATGTGATTCGAGCAGCTTATCCATCATTTCAAGTATCTTTGAAAGGGTGTTCATCTCCGGGAGCATGAGCAGATCGCCATTGATCGAATACTGGTCACAGACCAGTGTCGTATGGAAGAAGACGACCTCATTTACATCAAATGCAACTTCGGCGAGGAGTTGCTGGATGGCTGCATGCCCCATATCAATGACGAGAACCGGGGGTGAGGGGAGCATGACGATACCGAGGAGTTCTGCAGTGGCATCCAGAAATGCCGAGACCATGATGTTTCCGATCTCATTTAAAGCACTCTCGTCCATCTCGTTGATCTCACGATCCTCATCCGTCATCCCTAGCATCGTATTGGTCATCCTGATGGAGGATGATAGCGGCATCATGAATATGACATATCCTGCCTGATCAATCTCTCCCTGCATCTGGAAGATGACAAGCGCAGCTGTCTCATCAGATACGTGCTTGTAGATATCGGCAAGATCGACGATCTCAACCGCAGGAACGGTCATCTCAATCTGGCCCATCAGCATCTGGGAGAGTGTCGTTGCTGCATGGGATGCTCCTATGTTTCCAAGTTCGCCCAAGGCATCCATCTGTGCGGGTGTTAGTATAGCCATTGTTACACCATTGTATTTACATCAAGTACCGGTACCACATACCCATCGCCGAGGATGGTGATTCCGGAGATTCCCCTGATTACACCGATAATAGAGCTGAGGGGCTTGACCACCACCTCCTGCTGACCTTCGACAAGATCAACTGCAATGCAGCATTTCTGGTTGTTAACCAAAACGACAACCAGAATCTCGGTATGCTCAGAACTGCCAAACATATCCTCAAGCATATGGAGTGGCAGCACCTCTTCCCGGAGAAGGATTGAATCCTGTGCTCCGATTCGGTGAATGTTCTCTTTTCTCATACTTGCCACTTCAACAATAGCACTGATTGGAATGGCAATTCTCCGGCTGTTCAGCCTGACGATCATCACCTCAACAATTGCCATTGTTGGTGGAAGCAGCAGTTCAAATGTCGATCCTTTCCCTTCCTGTGAGGTAACCCTGATAGATCCTTTTAATGATTCGATAGCACCCCTGACAACATCAAGTCCAACGCCCCGACCACTGATATCCGTAATCTTTTCAGCCGTGCTGAAACCGGCATGGAAGAGGTAGTTTGTCGCCTCTTCCCTGGTTAACTGGTCTGCCTGGTCAGGGGTGATGATCCCCTTTTCAATTGCTTTGGCCTTGACCTTCTCTACATTAATCCCGCCGCCATCATCTTTTAGTTCGATAATGACATTGTCACGGTCACGGCGGGCTGAAAGCATGACAAGCCCTTTGGCTGGCTTTCCCTGTGCAACCCGGATCTCGGGAGGTTCAATGCCATGGTTGACGGCGTTTCTGATGAGGTGGAGGAGCGGATCATTTAACCCGTCCATGACACTTCTGTCAAGTTCGGTATCTCCTCCTTCCATGACAAATTCCACGTCTTTTCCATCGTAATGGGCAGTATCACGAACCACTCTTGGGAGCCTGTTGAAGATGTGATTCAACGGGATCATCCTGATATCCATCATCAGAACCTGGAGATCAGATACAGATCGGTCGATCATTCCAATTGCCTCATCCATCTCTTTGATCTGGTTCTTCTCAGCGATCTGCTTGAGGCGGCCCCGGTTGATGACAAGATCCTCAACCAGGTTCATCATCCGGTCAAGCTGCTGGATATCAACCCTGAGATTTTTAATCTCCCTGCTTTTTTTATCGTCCTTTTTTCGTGGAGCCTGATCATCTGTGTCTGTTTTCCTCGGCGGAGGCTCTTTTCTGCCTGCTTCAGGAGATTTCAGTCCTTTAACATCGACAGACTGGATCTCAGGAACCATTGCAGCTTCTTTGAGGAGGTCAGGTTTCGCATCAGATGCCATTGTGAGGTGGAAGACTCTGTCGAAGAGCCCGTCCTCAACTGCCTCACGGGGTGGATCACAGGAGAGTATTGTCCCCAGTTCTGAAAGGCGGTCCATGGCAAGGCAGGCACGGATTCCCTTCATGGCTGAATCTTCAGCAACACTGATGACAAGATGATAGTGTGGCAGATCCCCGGTTGTACCGGGTTTTGCTTCATCCATATCCGGATCTGCCTCTTCAGCGCCTTCTTCAAGGCTCTCGATTGCGATATCGGTAACTTCTGTCCCGGAAGCCGCTGATATAAGCGCCTCAGCCCCTGCGTCGCTCTCCATAAAGACAGTTAATACCCCGGAAAATGCCCCTTCACCATCTTCATCTTCAAGCACACTGAGCGGTGGGTCGGTCCGGTAAATTGTCCCGAATTGTTCGAGATTCCCAACAGCGATCAGGGCCCTGACATCTTTCATCAGTGAGGCTTCTTCAATTGTGATGGTTATTCTCCATTGTGGATAACCGTTTAAGAGCCCGGGTTCTGGTCCTTCTGAACCACGCTCCTCCATCTGGACAGGGGAACCCGTCTCCTGCTGTACTGTTTCTTTTGTCACCGCTGAAAGAGACTCGACGAGATCATCCACCTGAACAGATGAGCCGTCTTCCCCCTCCTCGATTGCATCAATCATCTCTTCGATTGAGTCAACGGTGCTGAGGAGGAGATCCATCAGCTCCTGTGTGACCGAGAGCTCATCATTTCGTATCGCCTGGAATACATCTTCCATTGCATGGCAGAGGTGCTCCATTGTTTCAAAACCCATTGATGCAGAAGCACCCTTCAGGGTATGTGCAGCCCTAAAGATCTCATCGATTGCACCGGAATCGTCTCCACCTTCGAGGATGAGAAGATTACGAACAATAACCTCGTGGTTCTCCCGCGACTCGGCAACAAAGAGGCCCCTGTATTGTTCAAACTCCGACTCAACCATGGTGCTATCCCCCTATCTTCCTGACTGCCCGCGTGATCTCATCTGCCATCTTCCTCATCGGTACTACCTCCATAACAGCATCATGGTCAAGGGCGGATCGGGCCATGCCATAGACCAGGCACTCACTCTCCAAAACAACATATGTCTGCCCTCCTGCATCCCTGATCGCCTTCATACCGACACCACCGTCACTTCCCATGCCTGAAAGGATTACCGAGACAATCCGTTTACCAAAGATCTGCGAAGCAGACACAAAGGTTTTATCCACTGCTGGTTTGACTCCATGAAGTGGCTGGCCGCTTGAATGCACCACTTTACCGATAACCCTTCCGGGTGTTGTCTGGGCATTTGTAATTATGGTATGGTATCCGGCTTTTGAGAGGAGAACACGATTTGAATCTATCCGGTCTCCGTTTTCTGTTTCTTTGACAGGCATTGGGCATAACCGGTTGAAACGTTCTGCCAGTGCGGCGGTGAAGCCAACCGGCATATGCTGGGTGATGACGACACCTGCTCCCAGATCGGGTGGGAGCATTGAGAGGAGTGAATCAAGCATCTGGGGTCCGCCAGCTGAGGATCCGATCAGCACAACGGTCTCTGCACCGACTCTCTCTTTTGGAGTGACTTCGGGGGCGGGTCTTGTTGCCCGAACCCTTGGTGCAGTTTTCTGCAAGGCAACAAGATGTTTAATCTTGCTTGTAATCTCCTGTTCAATTGCACGAACCTTTCGGATATCAGTTGGTTTCAGGAGAAAATCAGATGCCCCAAGCCGGATCGCCTTTAATGTCATCTCGGCTCCATCTGAGGTGAGGGAGCTGACCATGATGATCCGTGGCATTTTTGAGAAGGTTGACCTCTGGATTTTCTGGAGGACCTCAATACCATTCATTCTTGGCATCTCGATATCAAGCGTGACAACATCAGGTTCAAGCCGCTCGATCTTTGCGAGTGCATCTATGCCGTCCACGGCTGTCCCAAGCACCTCGATTTCGGGATCGCGTCCGATGATATCCTTCAGAATGGTCCGCATAAAGACGGAGTCATCCACGATGAGGACGGTGATCATGATGCTTCACGAACTAAGGACATTTTTGACTTCATCGAGCACTTTGGGGGCCTGGAATGGCTTCACAACATAGCCCCGCGCCCCGCTTTTTATAGCAAGCTTCACCATCTGTTCCTGGCCAACAGCAGTGCACATGACAACCTTTGCACCTGGATCAAGCTTTTTAATCTCCTTGAGCGCCTCGATTCCGTTCATCTTGGGCATTACAACATCCATTGTAACAAGATCCGGTTTCAGCTCCTGGTATTTTTGTACAGCCTCTGTACCATCTCCAGCCTCGCCCACGATCTCATGACCACCGGAGAAGAGAATGTTTTTGAGAAGCGTTCTCATAAACATGGTATCGTCAACAATCAGGATTCTACCCATTCCGCATCCAACCAACTATTTTGTTTGGGACGGTATAAAGAGTTATGTTCGTGGAAAAAAGTTGCAGGGGTTAGTTTGTACCTGCTTTTGTTGCATCTGTAATGTACCTGACTCCTTTTGCGGTCAGCTGGATCTCTCTTCTGATCTCTTTTACTTCGGCCATATTGAGTTTTAATAATTTTTCAAAGACAGAATCTATTTCCTTGAACTGTATCTGTAGCATATTCTGGATTGAGGAGGAGTCCATCCCCGAATAGACCAGCATTGCAATCTGTTGATCCATTGGTCCAAGCTCGGTTCCCTCCATCTTCATTCCTTCTGTTGCCTCTGCAAGGAAGTTGTGGAGAATCTGGAGTGTTGATATCTGGGTGAGGACAAAGCTGGAGACGACATCATTCTTTTCAAGATGATCAATCTTCACAACATCAGAGGGCTTTTCATTGACCTCCCGTTTCGTCATCTCTATCCCGGTGACGTCAGCTAAGGGAATGCAGATCTGTTTTGTCTGTGTGAGAAACCAGATATCGGTTTTCAGAACAACAATTGCTCCCTTCTCCCAGGTGGCATTTGTAATAAGGACACCCCCCCGTATTGCAGGTGACATGAAATGAGCCAACAGCCTGTATCCACTGCATTTCATCAGGATTTTATGCTTGAGTACAAAGAGCACTTTCTCTACAGATAGCAGCTGGATGGTGGTGCCATTTTTTAAGATAAGCGTGAGTGTGTTCTTCTTCTTCTCCTGCAGATCGACGATTGTTTTCATTGGAATGTTTGTATTCACTGGTGCCGGAATGGCAATCGCATCGTCATCAATTGAAATTTTACAATTAATCCATTCATCATTGTGGCGTATCTTTACCGGAGCCTGTACCAATCCTGTCACCTTCCCTCTCTTCTGGATCTTTTGCTGGTATATGCGTGCCTATTCCTCATCATCCTGCTTTTTTCCGCCAAGGGCAACAACCATGGCAGATAGTTCCTCCTCAAGTTCTGATGCCGTGACATCGATATCCTTGAGGTCGCGGACGAGGCTCAGGTCTACTTTCTTTTTTACATTCTTTGACCCCTTTGCCAGTTCACCGAGGAGATCCCCTTCTCCCCCCCCGCCACCAGAAGAAGAAAAGAACGATGACTGTTTCTTTGTCTCCCCTCCTGCATCAAAGCCGACGTTTGAAGCAATTGTTTCATCTGGTCCTCCAAAGGTAAAGTCATCGTCATCGTCATCGTCAAGTTCTTCTTCATCCGGCATGGGGGCGGTAACAACGGCTTGTGGTTCATCGTCCTGCTCCTCAACCTCGTCAAGAGCGATGCCATCATCCTCGTCTTCGATTTCAAGAGAGTCAAGATCGATAGAGTCGAGATCCATATCCGGTGTAAGCATGTCAGAGTCGGAATCCCCAGCCTGCAGTTCTTCATCTTCAAACTCTTCATCAGAGAAACCGCCTTCTGCTGCGAGGATGGAGGCGACATCGTCCATCATGTCGCCTGCGTCCTGATCCATATCTGCACTAAGGCTTTCGCCTCCCTCATCCAGATCACTGAAGGCATCGTCACGTTCGAATCCTTCAATTCCCTCCTCGTCGAGGTCATCCAGTGATATATCACCGAAGGGATCATCCCCGGCATCGTCTGTTGCTTCCGGTATTCCTGCTCCTGCCAGAGCTCCTGTCGCGGCTGCATCTGCTGTTGTTCCCTTCTGTTCCGGCGTGGCTGCAGCAGCTTTTGATGCTTTCTTTCCGGCTTTTTTTCTGCGTGGGAAGAGCCCTTTGATCTTCAGGTACCAATTATAGAATGTAGGGAATTTCTGCTGGTATTTTGATGGCTCTTTTGGGATTTCTGGTTCCGGAGGCTCTTCCTCGTGTGGCTGGGTTTTTTGCTCCTTTTCCCCGGCAGTATCTTGTTTCAGGCGCAGGCTGGATAGCGAGAGTGATCCTGTCAGAAAGAGCAGCATGACACCGACGAGGAACGCTATCAGTACGATAGTGAAGACCGGAAGCTCAATGAATATAAATATAAATCCAACAATAATAATCCCGAAGAAGAGAATGAGCCGCCTGACTGAATCCCTCATATGAGCTCGCCTCCTGTTGTCACAAGCCCTTCCATGCTGAAGAAGAGCTCAACAATTGGTGGAATGACCAGGAAGAGGACTCCGGATATCACAAGCATCAGGGCAAGGAACGGGTATGCGATGCTTCTGTCTCCGCCAACTGCAAGCTGTGCAACAATGACATTTGCAATACAGATGATGACGATGATATTGACGACATAGGCGCCAACAGCAGCCTCCGGGAAGTCGATAAACATCCCGATCATCCCCCCGCCAAATGCTCCTCCGATAGCGTCACCTGACGCTGCGGCAGTTGCCTCCTCAAAGCCCATCATCACCTCTGTTATTGCACGGGAGAGGGTAACCATGATATGATAAAGCGATATGAAGATGCCTGCCATTGCCGCGTGCATCGGGACAAGAAGGACAACAAAACCCATGCTTACAAGCTCACGCCGCTTCCGTGTCAGCACCTGTTCGAGCATGGAGTCAGCAACAACGGTTCCGATCTTCTTTGCATCTCCACCCATCTTTACAGTGTCACGGAAGATGTTGAAATATTTATAGATTAAATTACTGCCGCACTCGCCGATGAACCGTTTCCATGAGAGATCTTCATCAAGGCCGAGATTCAGTTTGGAATAGACAGAAAGGAGATGGGGAGAGAGGTTCTCCATGGTTTTTTTATCAACCTCACCAAGTGCCTGTGCCATGGTTGCTCCTTTTCCTCCCATGATTGCCCCAACACCCCTGATGAAATTCGGGAACTCCTCATCGCGGGCAATGACATTCCGATTGTCTATAAAGGCGATGATGCCAAGCGGAGCGAGCATGAAGCCGACAATCAGAAACACAACACCCGCAGGCACCCCGATTGCCCAGGTGACAAGCCAGGCAGCTAATGTTGCCGGCAGGATGACTTTCTCCATCCGCTTGAGCATCCCCTGCTCTTTCGATGTCCATTCAGGTGATTTATAGACCCGATCATCTGATGGAACTGTCTGAAACATGGTGCCGATGCCAAAGATAGTGATCAGGAGCACAATCCAGTACGTGATCCCGAGGGTTTCTGAAACAGTACCGGGTGTATAGATAGCAACCGAGACCATGATTGTGACCGCAATCACAACCGAGGAGAGGATCATCGCGATGTAGGCATCAGACCACTTCTTCAGAAGCTCAAAACCGGCCTCCATGTTGTTCCGGTAGATCTCCATTGAAGAGGAGAGCTCCCCATCCAGAAAGTCTTCATCGGGAACTCCGGACTCCATGGCATTGCCAAAGCGGTTTAAGAGTGTCTTGAGAAGTGCATTCTCGGTTCGCTCGGCAACCATTGCGAGAGACTGGACATAGCTGTATCCAAACCGCTTGACAAAGAACTCTACTTTTTTTATTGATTTTGAAGATGCATACTCTTTCTTTTCTGCAGTGCTTGCAAATATCTCGGGCCTCGTGGCACGCGCAATCGCAAGCGAGTTCATATAGGTGACCATAAAGAGAATGTCGGATGCCATTTTCCGGTCATCAAAGACTTTTGTGATCCTGGCATAGATCGACTGGAAGAGGTCCTCAAATGGAAGCTTCCCGTTGTTATTTTCCCTGAGGCGTTCAACGACATTCTCAAACATGGCTAATCCTTCCCGATATCTATCTTCAGGAGACCCTGCTTTCGTACCTTTGTCAGCATATGGAAGAGATCATAGTACCTGGTATAGCCGGCTTCGTGGAGTCTCTCAAGGATCTTTGCCCTTTTCTCTATTTCAAGGTATATCTCACTTTTGTTTCGTTCAGGGATACCAAGCATTGTTGCTATTTTATATTCGAGGAGGAAGCTGATTCCTTTCGCATTAAAGGTAAAGGTGTCAGTGACAGGCTCCCAGGAGAATGCCTCGACAAACGAGAAGCCCTGTGATTCAGGGTCGAATCCGACAAGCTCGGAGATGGAGAGCACCCTCCTGACGGTCTCACCACTTGGCCGCTTTACGGCACTCTGGATGACCACAACATTCAGGCTGTCAACAAAGGTCTTTGGGATCAGGATCGGATCACCCGTCAGACGCTGGATCAGCTTCTCAACCGTTGAGGCGTGGAAGGTGCTCATCACCGGGTGGCCGGTCTGCATGGCACCAAACGCGACTGAGCCCTCAACCCCACGGATCTCTCCGACCAGGATCTGGTTTGGACGCTGACGGAGGGCTGCACGGAGGAGATCAAACATCGTCACCTCTCCACCTTCACCCTCGCCTTTGCCTTTTCCTTTTGCAACCTCACGTGTCCAGTTCCGGTGCGGGATGTTCAGTTCCGGCGTGTCCTCAATTGTGACAATCTTATTCTCTGGCGGGAGGAAGGCAGTGATGGCGTTGAGTGTGGTGGTTTTGCCTGATGCAGTCTCGCCTGATACAAAGAGGGACATCCCATACTCAATGAGAATCCAGAGGTATGCCGCACACATGTAGTCCATGCCGCCACCGTCGATGATATTGAGGATCGAGAGCGGCTCTCCCATTGCTTTCCTGATGGTGAAGTTGCTTCCATGCCTGCTGATCTCAGTTCCATAGACGATATTGATACGGGATCCGTCAAGGAGCGTGGCATCCACAATCGGGCTTTTGTAGGTGATGGGGTGTTTTATCCGCTCAGCCATCTTCAGCACAAAAAGGTCGAGCTCATCGGATTTCTTGAATTCGATGACTGATTTCAATCCTTTGAAGATCTTGTGCTCAATAAAGATTGGTCCGACCCCGTTACAGGAGATATCCTCGATGTATCCATCTGACAGAAAGGGTTTCAAAACACCCATATCGACTTTATCCCTGATGAGCTGGTATTCAAGTGCTGTATACTGGGCGGGGGTTACGATCACCTTTCCGTCCGCAGTCATGGGAATGCCGGGGAATTTCTTTGCCAGGGTCTCATTTCGTGTATCGCCGATATCTTTCTGGAGAAAGTCCAATATTTTGTCTTTTAATGACGCTGGCGTCTCTTCCACCCTGGGGAGGATGAGTGTTGTGTCCTGGGATGACTTGATGTGGGTGATCTCTTTTAAGAGCTTTTTGAGGATATCAGTCCGCTCTTTCTCGGTTACCGGATCATACTCCAGGGCATCCAGAAGATCAATGAGTTTACACTCAATTGCACCCATGAGGTAGCCGACACTATGCAGAAACGAGGGCTCGATCGGGATGTAGTACTGCCTGACATCGTTTGGATCGGGGAGGATATGTACAAATGTGTCTTTTCCTGCAGGATAGATGACATTTGGGCTCTCCATCGACTTGAGATCCCCTTTCAGCTCTGATAAAAAGAGTGGGATCCCATAGACGTCAACTGGGAATATGAGGAGGTATTCGAGGAGATGCGGGCTTTCACGGACATATTCCCTGGCATTTGCCGGGAGCATCCTGTATAGTGCGGATGATTCGAGATCACCCTCGTATATGTCCTCGATATCTGCTGTCTGAGGCTGGAAAGGCAGTGTTACGTCAAGTGCAAGCGATGATGCCATAATTACTAAACCCGTGCGACTGACATCGGAATAATCTTCATCCCGTATCCCGGGTGGACTTCAAACGATACCAGGTTTCCTGTTGTCTTCCGTGCGCCACGCACCTTTCCAACCTCCATCACCATTACGTACTTGTCTCCGACAAGTGCCTTCTTCATCACAAGGTGTGCATCACAGGTTGAACGTACCCTCACCAGCGAATCCTCTTCAAACGCATATGTATGGAGTGTGATGAGGATCGTCTTCCCGTTATCAACAAGTGTCTTACAGTTTGTGAAGAATGTCATGATGGTGTCAGTTGTTGCATACTCGGAGAAGAGCGTGAGCGAATCGATGATGATTACTTCTGCCTTGCTTGCCTGAATGTGCCTGACGAGACGGGTTAAAATCCCCTGCATATCTTCTTCGCCCCAGTCAAACCCGACGACGTGGAGTGGAAAGATCCTGAAGTAGCCCCAGGCATAGTAATCTGAGATATCAAGGCTCATCGATTCCATCTGTGAGAGGAAACTCTTGACCGTGTTTTCTGTGGTAAAGAGATCAACTGAGAAGGAGTTCTTCATTGCACCCCACATGATCTGCTGGGTGATGACGCTCTTGCCGGTATCGTTCTCCCCTTCAATCAGTGTCATGGAATAGAGGGGGAGTCCGTCGGCGATCTTTCTGTCGATCTCGGGGTTGCCTGTTGAGAGGATCTGCTTGTCAGAACCCCCGAGGAGATCGTCCATGTAGGATGATCCGGAGTCATCATCATCAAATAATGCCATCTGCTCATCCTCCTCCAATGTATCCTGATGCAGATGATCCGGTTGGTGTGGCCACTTTTGCCCAGATGGGGATCTCCCCACTGATAGTGGTGCTCATGTTCAGGGTTTCGCCGGGATCAAGAAATCCGGGGTTGATGATATCCGGGGAAATCTGCTCCAGTGTCCACTCTTTTCGCTCCTGGCTCCCGTCACCATACGCGAGAAAGAGATCCATCTGCTGCGGGTTCTGGATGACGGTATCTCCGTCATTTTTTACCATGAGATAGAGTTTCGTGTCCTCTTCAGCAATAGCATAACCGGTGATGGAAACCGAACTGCCGCGAACCCCGGCATGGACTTCCGTCATGTCACGCTGTGCTGCCATCACCGTCTCTGCAGTAAGGAGTGTTGCCCCAACCAGGAGATATGCAACAAGGATCAGGAGGAACACCCCTATTGCTGCCCCTATCAGGTTTGCAATTGCCATCCTGAACCCACCTTAAACAACTGTAAAGTCAATATTTCTCCGAACCCCGTTTGGGAGGACTACCTGGAAGGTCATCCTGTCCCCGGAGCCCACATCCTGCTCGTTACGTGCAATGATCTCAAGTGTCTCACCCCTGTCCCAGAGGCCGTTGTCGTTGTCGTCATGTAACGTATATGTCCACCCGCCTTCGGAGAGATGTTCATCGGGTTTGATGTATTGCAGTCGCCTCACCTCGCCGGTTTTTCCCATGAAAACATCAAAGCGGGGGATTAATCCCTCACCGACTGGATTGACCCCGGTATTTTTTATCCAGATATATGCGGTACTGTCGGTTTCACTTATTACGGTATTCACAATGGCAATATCAGTTCGCATCCGCTCGTCCATCTCGTGGGATCCGGCAACAAAGGTCTCTGATGCCCGGTAGACTGATGGATAGATGGCACTGACCAGAACACCGGCTGCTATGATGGCTGTTATCAGGAAGATTGCTGTAACGAAAGTCTCTGAAGTCATGATTGTGCACCAGCTGTGTTTTGATTATGGTAGAATATAGTATGGTTTGTATAGAGTTATATTTTATCGATCAGGTGTGCCCACTCCTCTCCCGGTTCATCTTTTGGTAGCTTCGGCCTCCGGGAAGGGCCTTTCTTTGTGTCCCGCTCCATCATCACCGCGATCATATCACGGTCAAGTGAGGTGTCATCCGGATCAAGGATCTGGTTCAGAATATAGAGTTCTGATACAAATTCATCTGCGCCCACTTCGTGCTCTTCACCCAGTGAGGCGGGCATAATCCGGGCAATCTCTTTTACCTCGTCAGCTGCTTCTTTTGTTATATATCCTATTGACTGATATGAATCAAGCATGATATCCAGGCGATCATGGCCATATTTTGTGATCGCTGTTTTTGTCCAGTTAAAGAGCTGATAGACTTTATGCAGGCAGAGTTTCCCGTCTGCTGCCTGTTTCCCTGATAACTGTGCTGGCAGCGGGGTGGTGGTATCAACCTCTGGTACCTGGGGGAGGTGCCTCTGATCCGGTATCCCGGATTCATACTCCCTCTCGTGTGGAACTGGTGCCTGTGGCCTTCTGCGTGGCTTCTCCTCGACGTCATCAAAAAACTCTCTTTCGGGGCGTGCCAGGAGCTCCTCAACCTTCTTCTCAAGCTCCTCGATTCTGGCAGCATCTTCAGTGGTCCGGTTCTCAAGCTCTCCAATCCGTGCCGCATCATCGCCTGAGAGCCCCGCAACAATTTCGCCACCCTGGGCAAGAACCGTGAGCGGATTGTCTGATTCGTTCAGACGCTCGCGTAAGTCGATCAGGAGTTTCTTGATCGACTTCTTCATGAGCTCCACCTCCTGCTCCAGGTTCTGCAGCTTCACCTCGGGATCGTCGGAGGATGCGGTCGCCAGGATATTGTCGACCTGAGACTGGTTCACTGCCATATGTAGAGTATATTATTCGGGATATATATAATGGTTTTGCTGGTTTGCAGCGGTTTGGGTTGAAATTGGGATAATATACAAAGAGAACTGGGGGCCTGGTGTGGATGTTGCCAGCTGGGGGCTCCATCATCGGGTATTCATCTTCTGTTTGCATGAGGGGACATGAGGTATAGATGAGGATTTATGGAAGGGATAGATGGGGCTGAATTGGAGGTGCTGGATTACCTGGTGCTGATTGGCAGGTTATAGGTTGCAATTGATTGATTGATTGCTACGTCGGGCATATCGTGTCCAGCAGGATCATATCCTGGAGTCCAGGTATACTGCGTCACTACTACGTCTATCGAATGAATGGAAGTAATCACGAGTGCCCTCAGTTAGGGCTGGTTCAAAAAAAGGTTGGTTTAGAGAGTTTACCTGAGAATGTTCACTGCCCTAAGATCTCCAGGCGTTGTCCGCACAACAGTGGTGAGTGCACCTACCTCAGGTTGCATTGAAATGGTAAACCGGGTGTCTGGTCCAATTTTTTCAGTTGGATTCACTGTTATCTGGAACTTCTCCCTCGGGTTTAAGACGAGATCTTCTTTATCTTCTGGTGGAACAGAATCGAAGATCTTACTGACGGACCATTTTCCTTCACCTGGATCAGGGTGTTCATCCGAATCGTCTTCTAGTTCAAGGATTTCTCTTCCCTCTGGTGTAGCTATTGTAACTCTCATACGGGCTATATCCATTGGCTGATTTCCAGCGGTAAGCCCAATGGTGAATGAAATGTTCTCAATGCTGGCTATATCGTTTGGATCAGTTGCTGTTAAATTAAAGGCATAGACATCTCCGAGCACTTCGATACTGGATGCTGCCTGTCCCATGCCTGTGTGAACAACAGCCTGTGCCTCCTGGGCGGTGAAGAATCCTGCCCCGAGCATCACATACGAGAATACTGCGGCAACGACAACAAAGGCAATCAGGACGATTGCAGCCTCAAGGCCTGTAAATGCATTTTCATTCTGTTTCATGTTCATCACCTTAGTAGACCTCGAATATTCTATCCTTTGGTAGTGACAGCGGTGCGTGCCTGGAAATCGGGAGCGATGCCCCAACAGGTGGTTTCACCTCGATGGTGAATGGGCTATTTGGCCACACAATATCAACTGCGCTATTATACTCTTTATTTATCGTGATGTCCAGAATGTCACCACGCTCAAGGAATGTCTTAGCATCGTCACCCTCCAATTCCACTCCTCCAGAATACCATGTCAGATTAACTTTATCAGAGTCAAACTCATGGTACTTGGTTGCGTTCGAAGCAATATAGGTGAACCTGCTAGTGTCCATTGGTGCTCCGCCGGCGGCAAGAACGACAGTGAATGTGATATTCGTGACATTATTCGGTCCAACTCCGGTTTCTATCACAACCGGGCCCGAAACCTCCATATTGGCAGTTGCAGTGCCGACTGCGCCGAACACAGTCTCCTGGCTCTTCTGGGTTGTGAAGAACCCTGCTCCGAGCATAACATATGAGAATACCGCAGCGACCACGATGAACGCGATTAAGACAATCGCGGCCTCAAGGCCGGTGAAGGCATCCTCTTTTCTTTTCAGACTCATGTATGAATCACCTTCTTTTGGTTTAATTTGTTTTGAATACCGGGTAACAATCCAACTACTGTGGTCCAGTATTCATAAGTCTACTACTATACGCAATAGTATATATAGATATGTATCATACACAGTACATGAGTACCAGGTGAGTACCAGGACATGATGTTTCCGGGTATCAGCTGGTCATAAATCAGCATAATACCGGTACTATACTGGCACTATATCACCAAGAATGCCTGTAAACCCCCCTCCTGATACCACAGGGGGTGGTACTCCTGAAAGCTGGTACTCCTGCGGTCCTGCAGCAAGCGGTGGAGCGGGGCAGGTGCTGCCTGCGTCTCGATTTGAACTGGTGGAACCGGATGAAGAAAAAAATAAAAACATAAAAAACATGAAAATATTAAAATAGCATAAAAATTAAAAAACATAAAAATAAGGGGGTGAATCATGGACAAAAAAGATCTGGTCTTCTTTCTGGGGGGGCTTGTCGTTCTCATCATCATCGCGGTGGTTATCCAGCCGATGATGACAGGGGAGAGCCCGGACATGGGCGTGCCTGAGCTGCCGTTCATCGGCCAGCAGGACCGGGAGGCTCCCCTTCCTCCTCCCCCGACACCGGTTCCATTAGCCCAGATCCGGATACCCCACCCGTCTACAGTTGAAGGCGGGGAGATCGGGGATCACCCGGCACGTGTATGGGATGGGTCCCCCATCCGCCTCCAGCATGTTGATCCGGCAACATACCACCTGACACGCGAGGATACGCATATACCGGCACACCGTCCCGTCGATGACCCGCCACCGACTGCTGACCTGGCAACCTATGCCACCTTCGGTGCGGGGACGGGTGATGGCATCACATCCGGAACTCCGCTGACAACAGAAGTATTCACCATACCCTTCCCCCGCTGGGAACTCTGGTATACACTTGAGACTTCGGTTGATCCTGCAGATACGGGAAGCGTTGATGGTGATCGGATCACCGGCATCGTTGGCTATCCACGGTTTACCATAACAGTAATTGATGCAGATGATCCAGGCAGAGTGGTTGCCACCCTCAGCCCTGCCCATGGCATAATAGACAGCAGCCTCTGGGATGGTGGATCAGATCCAAGGCCATGGAAGCATAAGTTCTTTGAAGGCGGGCGGAGCTACTACATGATTGTCGAGCGGCGCCTCGTCGACTCCTATGAGATTGAGATCAAGGTGCCGGTCCAGCCAGGGCAGACATAACGGAAAAACAGCCAGAACTGAGAATAAACTATTCACTTTACCCCCTTCTGGCCTGCTTGAACCTCTCAAATTTCTCCTCTCCTTTCTCCCCCGGCCCTCTCCCCATCTCCCCCCCCCACCATCACCTTTTATCCTTTCCAGATCGAATACATCCCCATGCCTGCGCAATCCGGGTATTCCCGCAGCGACTTTTCGCCCGCCCCCGTTGATGTCATCCACCTTGACCTGACGTTTGATATCCATGATACCGAGACGTATGTTGCTGCTGAATCCCTCTTCAGGACAAAAGATCAACCCATACGATCCATCAGGCTCAATGCACGAGATCTTGAGGTCCGCTCCATCTCATGCAGGGGCCGGTGGTGCGACTATACAGTGGAGGAAGATGGGATCCTCATCTCCTTTGAAAACGATATCCCGCCACATACCGGTTTTATCATCCTGACCGATACCATCTGCCGCCCATCCCACACCCTCCTCGAGGGCCTCTACTATGATCACGCTCATGATCAGACTCCTGCTCACGATAACACTCCGGATGGAGCGCCCCCCACCCAGATCACCCAGTGCCAGCAGTGGGGCTTCCAGCGGCTTCTCCCCTGTATCGACGAGATGACTGCCAAATGCACCTATCGGACAACAATCATCGCAGACTCGCGCTACACCCATATGATCTCAAACGGGGATATTGCCGTTCCCCGCCACCGCCTGGAACCGGGAAGACGGATTAGTGATCGGATTGGGAGCACCAGTCCCACAGCACCGCGTGACTCAATCACCTATGAAAATGTCACAACGCCGATGGCGCCATATCTCTTCTTCCTCGGTGTTGGAACATACGACTCCTTCCAGAGGGAGTTTGAGTACCCCTCAGGCAGATCCTTTCTCCTGGAACTCCTCTGCCCGCCCGGCTCAGACCCCATCCGGGCAGGCCAGGCACTTGATATCCTTGAAGACGGGATTCTCTGGATTTATCTCTTCACCGGACCTCACTGCCATGACTCAATTGGGATACGCCATGAGATATACCGTCTCTTCAGGAAGCGGGCAAAACTCAGGAGACGCGGAGCAGACCCAAACGATCTCAGGCGAATAACTGAACAGATGCGCAAACTCGATGCTGAGATCATCTCCGGCTATGTCTATTCCGGCTCAGTATACCGGGAGATCGGGATGCAGAACTCGGATTTCGGCGGGATGGAGAATGTTGGCAATACAACCATCCTGACAAACCGGCTGATGCCTTTTGATGGGATGACTGATCCCGGGTTTGAATACCTGCTTCGTGTCAAGGTACATGAATTCTACCATAATCTCAATGGATCAGAAGTTACCGGAGAGACGCCATTTGAGATCTGGCTGAATGAAGCAGTCACGGTACACGTGGAGCAGCAGTATCATGCATTCCATTTTGGTGACGCATACAGCCGCATCCAGTCAGCAATCCAGCTCCTTGACCCGGCAGACGGGACATTTGCCCGTGACACCGGAGCAGCGGCGATGCCGATCGAGCCGGATGGATTCAATGATCCAAACGACCTGATCACCCCGGTCACCTATGTGAAAGCCCCCGAATTTGTAAGAATGGTCGAGTTAATCCTTGGTAAAGAGCCATTTGCCTGGGCTCTCTCGATATATCACAGGAAATATGCCCATTCGAACGCAAGCCGGGATGACTGGGTCAGCCTGATGAGCTCCATTGCCGGGATGGACCTTGCGCCGATGGCAGAAGGGTGGCTGAAACGATCCGGCTTTCCGCGGGTCTCCGTCAGGACACACCATAATTCAGGTGCACGCCAATGCAGGATCATCCTTACCCAGTCTGGTGGGGATCCCCCGTGGATATTTCCCTTCTCTCTTGCCCTGATGCGATCTGATGGCACTGTGATTGCAGAAAAGTGTCATCCCGTCAGAGATGCAGAAGAGGAGATTATCTTCTCTGATGTTGATTCCCCTGCCTATCTCTCTCTCAACCGGGGTTTCTCCTTCTATGGCCTCATACCCGATTTTCCGGGCACCCGGGAATGTATCCTGCAGGCACGAACCGATCCTGATGTGGTGGCACGCTTTGTCGCCTACCAGAAGCTTGCCTCCCGGGAGATTGCCTGCCTGATGCAGGATCCATCAGCTGATCCCTCCCCCTCCTTCATCTCTCTCTTTATCGATCTCCTCTCTGATACCGAGCTGATGGAGACGGCAGGCGCACAGTTTCTGACCATCTTTGAAGATGCCGGCACTCAAGGTCCTGCTCACCGGTACCGCTCGGCATATGAGGCACGGGTCAGGCTTGAGAGAGGAATTGCAGAGAAAGAAGGAGCAATTCTTCAGGCACTCTACCGGGCATACCATACCTCTGACCAGATGTGGGATTCGCCTGGAAAGATGGCGGCCTGCATCCGTAACCGGCAGGTAAAAAACCTCTGCCTCAGTCTTCTGGCCCGCCTGGACACACCGGCGATCCATTCCATGATCTGCAATCAATTCAGAAACGCGACAGCTCCAACTGATCGGATGCATGCCTACGCTCTTTTGCTTGCATCGTCAGCACAGAATCGCCTCACACACTTCAGGAGTATGATGGAGGAGTCGCATACGAATCCTGTTCTCTGGGAGCAGTTTCTCGCTCAGACTGCAGGATCTGAAGCAGCTGATATCGTGGATCTCCTCAGGGAGATTGAAGCATCAGGCTATCTCACAATTGGGCAGGCAAATGATCAGCGGGCGCTGTATGGCAGGTTTGCCAGGAACAGGAAATATTCGCTCGAGACAGACGAGGGGCGATCCTTCTTGTATGACGCACTTCTACAGATGATGACAGTCAATGACTACATGACAGGTGGCCTTCTTGCCACCTTCTCCCATATCGATCAGATGGATCCCGCCTTCCACCTGCCGCTGATGGAACTGCTCCATTCCCTCCTCGAGAAAGCCGAATCACCGACTGTTCTCCTGACACTGAAACGGATCATCTCCGGCAATCCGGGAGCCCTCCGGGTTTATGATAACAGGCGGTAATACACCAGCAACTGAAAAGAAGTGCCTTCCTCTTCGATCTTGATGAGTGGTGGTCCTGGGATCATCAGGAATGATTGATGCGGTCAGGAGATTTGGTATGGAGGGATTCCCTGCTCCGTTTAGTTCTCAAGTAAACTGTGTTGTTCTTCTCCATAGTTCTGATAGTCCATTCCTATCCAAAGGCTGTCATACTACATGAATGGCTTCAAATCGCTAATTTTAGGCCAATATAATGAAAAAGGACGTCATATATCCTCACATTCATATCAATGACTCCATCTTCAGGCTTTAAGAGTAGTAGTGGTAGAAGAGTCAGCGACAGGGCCTGCGTTACGTTGAAGAAGAGCCACTCGTATTTGCGTATCGGATAACCCCCCACCGCCCCTGCCCCGTCCGCACATGCTTCGCAGGGGAGGTTGTACCGGGTTGCCGCAGATGCTGGCGCGGGAGGGGGCGGGAATGCTTCGTTTGGCTTGCCAGAAGCAGATACCACCCCGATTCCTTCGGAATCGCCTTTCAGGTTGCTCTGATGAGCAAGGGTGTATCAGCTCTGTCAGCCAGCTCCTCTTCGCCTGACCCCGCCCCCCGATACCCGCGCCGCACCTGCTTCACTCACTCCCAAATGTTCCCGGTTTCTGCATCGGGATCTCTACCCGGGATCTTTTCCCACGCTCCGAAGCATTCAGGAGAAACCCTTGTGTTCAGAAGCTTGGAGAAGACCCATCACCCAGGGAGCGCATCTCCTGAAAATACCTCTTTTGTAAAAAGCTGGCAAAATTGATTATTTCATGTTCTATTGCATTTTTTACTTTTGAAATCTGTTTCAGCACAGTAAAAGCTTTACTGTTCAATTTTAACTAAAAATCTCTTCTATGGGCTTTAAGGAGGTTAATAAATCCTTTTTTTCAACAACAATCTTTAAATATAGATTTCTGCAATCAGTACATACCCGGACAGGGAGATACATTGTGACCCAGACCATTCAGATACCAAAAGAGATCTCAGATGTTGAGATCATGAACCGTTTTAAAGACGAGAATATGTGGGGCCTCTGCACGGCGATTGACCTGAAAAACTGCAATCCTGAAGCAATCAGAAACCCCGAAATGATTCACCAGTTCGTGGTGGAGGTCTGCGACCTCATCTCGATGAAACGCTTTGGCGAACCCCAGATTGTGCATTTCGGTGCAAACGACCGTGTGGCCGGGTACTCACTCGTCCAGCTGATCGAGACCTCCTGCATATCCGGGCATTTTGCAAATGACACAAACAGTGCATACATCGATATATTCAGCTGCAGGGAATACCCGCCGCAGATAACAGCCCTGTTCTGTCAGAAATTTTTTGGAGCAGACGAGATCAAAACAACAGTCTTCTTCCGCTCCATCTGAAACGTCTCAATTTTTTTCCACAGCTTTAATTGTTCAGGCGTTCTAATCCTTTTTTGTGGAATTACCTGACAGGACAGAGTACCCTATCATTGGCGTGATCGTGCCGTTTCTCATCCTCTTTCTCTACATCGGCATATCTGCGCTATTTCTCCCCCCACTCCTCACTGCAAGCCTTCTCACGGTGATTGCAACCTATATCGTCTCACCGATTGGAAGATGGGCAATCCCCGTCATGGTTGGTATCGGTTTTCCCTGGTGGTATGCCGGGTTCACAATCTTCCTGCTGGATCTCCTCGGCGCACTCTTTATGGCATGGAATTTCCAGCATCTCTTTGCACTTCCTAAAATCGGTTCGTCCATGCAGAAGCTGGTTTTCAGAGTCGAGGAGCTGATCGGTGAGAACCCATGGATGGAGCGGTTCACGCTTGCCGCCCTTCTGCTCTATGTCACGCTTCCGGTGCATGGTGCAGGTGCCCTGATGGGATCCATGATCGGGCGATTCCTCGGCCATCCTCCCTGGCGGGTCTTCCTGGTGGTTGCCACAGGCTCTCTCATCGGCTCGTCTGTGATGGCGCTTGGATCAGATGCCCTGAGGCTGCTGCTCATCAGTAACATTGCAGTTGGGACAGGACTCATTCTCCTGCTCATTATCATTACTGCAATCGGGTATCTCGGGTACCGGTCACTCAGACGGAGAAGATTATGAGATCCCAAACATTGAGAGCGTCGTCTTCTCGGGGTCGATGTCCGACCAGTCCCATCCAAGCCCCTCAATGATCCGTGATATCGGCCCTTTCACCGTCTTTTCAAGCATCTTCTCCCAGTCAATGATGAACTCCGGCGGTACCTGGTCTGCATATTCAAAACAGAGCACATCGGTGTTTGGATAGGTGCTGGCGACATATTTTACATAGACCCGCTTGGGTTTGCTTCCTTTCTTAAAATCGGCCCGTAAATAGGTGTTGGCATAGATTGCTCCCCGGATATGGGCATCTTTTGTATCATAATCATCAAGATGCTTGCCAATTCCTCCCGGAATCCCGGCATCGTCCAGTGAACACCGCCCCTGCCGGTAATGCCTGATCACCTCGCCAAGATATTCCCTGACAGCATCAAACCCCTCACCTTTCAGGATCATCTCGATAACTGTTCTCTGGACGATCTTTGTGATATGTGGAGAATCGGATCTCCGCATCTCGAAACCGACAATATCGGTCTGATCCACAAGGGATCCCTCTTTCCAGATGAGGTGGCCTGCATACCGCTTCTTCTTCCCTGCCTGGAAAAATCGCTGGTAGACCTTCTCGAACTTGATTGAGAAGAAGTGTGTATCAGCATTCAGCACCTGCCGGGCAAAGGTATCAAAGCTTGCATTCAGCTCTTCCTCGATACTATGGGCAATTGGAATAACCGTCTCCAGATCACCCGGGGGGAGCTGGACAAAACAGGAGTCGGTATCTCCATACAGGACAGTATACCCCAACTGATCGATTATATCCCGGGTATGCTGGATGATTGCCCGTCCAACCGAGGTGACTGCAGATCCGATCTCGCGGTCGTACAGCCTGAAACGGGCATACCCGGAGACTCCATAATAGGTGTTCATGATCACTTTCAGCACGTTCTGCTGGAGATCATAGAGGAGGTACTCATCTGATCCATAGGGGTAGGTATTTCTGATCCGTTTCTTCTCATCTCGCTCCTCCAGAAGCTCGCTGATAATACTCCTTGTCAGGCCGTCAGGCGCTTTTTTGAACCTGATGCCGTTTGGTGCCTTGATCTCACCATCCGGATCCTTTGTCTCGGGGGATGCGTTCAGGGTCATCATCGCCATCGGGTAGAGTGATTTTAAATCCAGCACTACGACGTTCTCCCTGACCCCGGTTGCCGCTTCAAAAACTGTTGCTCCCTCAAACTCATCGGCAGAAGCATGGCCCTTGGAAGGAAGGACAAATGATCCGGCTGCTTTTCTCAGGATATAGATATCAATGACGTTTGATGAATTGAGTGTCCTGTCAAGCGGGCAGCCGACATACCTGGCAATCTCCTGGTAGAACCTGATGATGCTGTTTTTCGCATCTATCCCGACACAGAGCTCAACATCCTTGTAGTTATACTCGATCAGCCTGACAGGATCGTGTTTATAGAGTGAATACACCGTTCCGGTATACCTGACCTTCCCTTCACCAAGCTCCTCTTCTGCGATGGCATCAAGCCTGTAGGATTCCTTCTGTGATGTCTGCACCTTCCTGTATGCCTCAAGAAGATCAAAGATCACTCTGCCCCGGATGGCGTTTCGTTCGGTCTGGCCGGGGAGTCGTGAGAGATCAACTGCATTGAGCCCGAGTGTATTGATCCTCTGGACAATATAGGGAATATCAAACTCCAGGACATTCCATCCGCTGATAATATCCGGGTTTGTATCCCTGATATACCTGATAAATGCCTCGAGCAAGGATTTCTCATCCGGATAGGCACAGATGGTATGCATCTTCTCCGAGAAGCAGCCGTTTGCATACCCTCCGTTCTTCATCTCCGTCTCGTGATCTGTCTCTCTATCCACAGACGTGAGGAGGAAGGTGGTATACCTGCAGTCAAAGGAGTCATAGCAGGTGATGCAGAAGATCGGCTGCTTCCCGGGTTCTGGAAACCCGTCACTATCATCACATTCGATATCAAGGAAACAGACCCGTGCGGGGGCATCAACAACGGCCGGTTTCACGTCCCTGTAATCAACGGTTGTATCCGGAACAATTACCCCGCCGGTTACATCGCAGTCGATCATGAACCGGGTGGCAAAGGGGATGTCTGCTTCAAAGTGGTGGTAGCGTTCACGTATCTCCCTGACATCACCCGGACGCTGTGTATAGAGGCGGACAACCTCCTGGCCCTTGATTGTCCGTGCTCTGGTATCTGAGACTTCTATGGAATCGGGATTGTTTCCGGAGTGTGCTTCTTCTACAGGTACATAGAAATAGGGCAAAAATCCGGTCACCACGACTGTCACCGCTGATCCGCTTTTATCCCTGCCAAAGATATGTATCAGCGGCCCGCCCGCGGTATTGCTGTATTCTACCTGGATAACGGCAATCTCGTATTCAGACATCCAGCCTCCGGCAGAGTGCCTGGAGATGGCTTGCGGCAGCATCGAGGTGTTTTCGCTCCCACGCATCAAGTCTCCAGTCATCATCTATCTCTGCTCCCTTTTGTGAGATGGTGGCAGGAACTCCCATTGCACACCCTTCATAGCCATACTCACCGTCTAAAGAGAGAGAGCAGGTGATCGTCTCTTTCTTTGTACCACTCAGCATCCGGATCAGATCGACTATATGGAGTGCCGGGCCAAACGCCGTCCCCCCCTTGCCAGCAATGATCTCCATGCTGGAACCCCGAAGTCCGGCGAGGATCTCTTCACGCAACTGATCAGCAACAGGCTCGCGAAGCCTGGAGAAGATCGGTACCTGGTGCTCGCCATGCTCGCCAAGTACATATGCCTCACCTTCTATCCCGCGCTTTTGCAGCGCCACTTCAAACCGGCGCGAGTCGAGCTGGCCGCCAAACCCGATACAATCTCTGCGTGGAAGATCAAGTACACGCGAGAAGTAGTAGCAGAAGATGTCCATTGGGTTCGATACCACAATCAGTTTTCCAGAGAAGCCGTCAAGGTGCTTTCTGCAGGCTTCGGCAACCGGAAGGTTGGCATCAAAGAGATCCGCACGTGTCTTAATCGACGGATTCCGCGGCGAGCCGGCAGCAAAAATACAGATGTCCGCATCCCTTATTGCGCCCGTCTCTGTTGATATTGGTATCCCAAGTGGCGTATGGCGAAGATCGAGAACCTGGGCGCGAAGGAGTGGCTCATAGGTATCTGTCAGGATCAGCTCATCAATAATCCCAAGGGCAGCTGCTGCAAACGCACATTCCCCGCCGACACGACCAACACCAAGTACTGCGAGGCTCGTCATACTACAGGTACTTGGGGTATGCTCATTATTAAACAGCACCAATTCCCTCTGGATGATCACGCTGCAGAACGATCCTGTCAATGTGGGCGGCATCACGCTCAATAATCACCTTATCCTGGCAGCAGGTGTCCTTGGAACGACTGGTGCATCGATTCGCCGGATGCTCAGGGGTGGCGCGGGGGGAGCAGTCACCAAGTCGATAGGCCCGGTGCCTGCTGCCGGCCACCCGGGCCCCTGCCTCATTCCGCTGGATGGCGGGCTCCTGAATGCCATGGGTCTCCCAAACCCGTCACAAGAGTTTGCCTCTGAACTGGCACACCTGGCAGAAGAGCCGGTCATCGTCAGCATCTTCGGCGGCACACCTGATGAATTCCAGACAGTTGCCTCCTGGTTTGCAGATATTGCAGCAGGATATGAGCTGAACCTCTCCTGCCCCCATGCAGAAGGATATGGTGCGGCGATCGGATCTGATCCCCGGATGGTGCGTGCCTGCACCGAAGAGGTGGCGGCCTTTGGCCTCCCGACATGGGTAAAACTCACCCCCAATGTCACTGACATAGCTGTGATCGGAGAGGCTGCAGAAGCCGGAGGTGCGACTGCGCTTGTTGCCATCAATACTGTCCGGGCGATGCGGATCTCAACCAAACTCCGCCGCCCGGTACTTGGAAACCGGTTTGGAGGGCTCTCAGGGCCCATGATCTTTCCGATTGCGCTCCGCTGTGTCTATGATCTCTATGAAGCCTGTTCAGTTCCGATCATCGGGTGCGGTGGGATATCATCTGCTGCCGATGTCATTGAGATGATGATGGCCGGAGCGTCTGCGGTGCAGATCGGATCTGCAGTCTATGATGATATCGGGGTCTTTGACCAGATAGCTTCAAAACTCTATTCAGATCATGGCTGTTCTGCGGCCGAGATCGTGGGGTGTGCCCATGAATGACGGCATGCCGCGGGTTGTAACAATCCGTGAGATGATCCGGGAAACGCCGGCGGTTGCCACCATCAGGTTTGACCATGCATTTGACAGTCTACCCGGCCAGTTCTGCATGGTCTGGGTGCCGGGAATTGATGAGGTCCCGATGGGCTTCTCAGGAGCAGACCAGATAACCGTTCAGGAGGTTGGCACGGCAACCAGAGCACTCACCTCACTCACCCCCGGCGACAACATTGGTATCCGGGGGCCGTTTGGGAATGGCTTCTCTCCGGTTGGGCGCGTACTTGCTGTTGCTGGCGGGGTTGGTGTTGCCCCGCTCCTGCCGCTTGCTAAAGAGGGATCAGTTGCCACCTTCATCCTTGGTGCACGAACAAGGGACGAACTCATTGCAGCTGATATCCTCGCTGACCAGACAGATCTGCATATTGCAACAGATGATGGAACCGCAGGCTACCATGGCTTTGTCACAGGCGTACTTGACTCGGAGATCGATATTGCCTCATTTGACACCATCTGTGTCTGCGGGCCCGAGCTGATGATGAAAAGTATCCTCGATCGCCTTGCTCTTCGTAACATGGAGCAGAGGGGGCAGTTCTCTCTCCACCGCTATATGAAATGCGGTGTGGGTGTCTGCGGGTCATGCTCACTTGATCCCGATGGGTTGCGGGTCTGCAGGGATGGCCCGGTCTTCAGCGGTGATCAGATCTCCTCCTCAGAGTTTGGCGAGTATGCCCGTGATGCAGGCGGGCAGAAACAAAAGATCTAAAAAATCACTCATTTCCATTTATTGCGTCAAGGTCAGTGAGCTCATTAATATTGGTAAAAGACCGGAGATCCGGATCCAGCTTCCTGATATCCTGGATCGGGATGAAGAGCTGGTTGATTGACCTGATCATTGAACGGAGAGAGTAGGAGGTGTGCGTCTGTATGTACTCTCGCAGGCTTTCTTTCCTGTAGACTGCATGAAGTGGTTCATACATATCATCACTCCAGTATGGCACTGCGGCATCATAATCGCCAATTGCAGAGAAGAGATGTTCAACAACATCTGAACGTATACAGGGCATATCACAGGCGGTGATAAAGATGAGATCTCCCTCTGCCTCTTCAATCCCGGCGATAATCCCGCCAAGAGGCCCGATCCCACGGACTGAATCGCTTGCGGTTTTGATGCCCGCCATATCCTGGAACTTCCGGCATTGTTCTTCGTCCCTGGCAACGATGATGATCTCGTCAGTGACATGAGCGAGTGTCCCGATCATATGAGAGATGAAGGTCTCTCCTTTGTACTCGAAGAAATACTTCTCCATACCCCCGGATCGCCTTGCCTCACCGCCGACCAGAATTAGTGCTGTTCTCTCCCCCGGCATGTATCGTCACGTATTATAATTTGTTTCTTCTGTTAATGACTGTCTTTTGTTTCACGGCTGCTGATTCAAGTTTGAGTAGATCTTCTTTGATCCGTATATCCGGTGTAAATCCACCGATACCATGCTTTCCGACAACCCGGTGGCAGGGGATTATGATGGGGGTTGGGTTTCTCCTGAGTGCGGCACCAACGGCCCGTGGATGCGTGCCTGCTGCAGCTGCCACCTCCGCATAGGTTTGCGTCTCTCCATAGGGTATTGCAGCGACAACACGGTAGATGCGGGCAGAAACCGAGTCCCCTTCCTCTGCTGGTGATCGGAAGAGAGAGAAGCTCTGTCTCTTTCCAGCAAGGTATTCGGTCAGTTCAGGGTGAAGCGGAGAATCTGCATCACTTTTTCCAAACCAGATACGCAGGCAGCAGCTGCCATCCCAGACTGCTGATACCGGCCAGAGGCCAAACCGCCCGGTCCCCTCGCTCACCGCCACCTGGCAATCACCCCTGGCAGCGTGTCTGTCCGAACCGTCGTCATCTCTTCCTGCATCCAGGGAGGGAGGCCGCCCTTCACCTCGGGCTCAAGAAACCTGCTATCCCCGAGTAGCAGCACACCGCGGTCCTCAGGTGTCCTGAGTACCCTTCCAAGAGCCTGGGCTGCTTTATTGATTGCCGGGAGGGTGTATGCGATGAACTCACCCTCCCTGTTGAATTTGCGTTTGAAATACTGGATGCTCATCCCGCGGACACGAGTATACGGGGCAAGCGGCAGGCCAACCACCATGGCCCCGGCAAGCAGCTCTCCGCGATAGTCAAGGCCTTCACTCCATTTCCCACCACTTACCGCAAAGAGGATGCCTGATCGCCTCTTCCCGGGGAGCGAAAGAAACTCTGCGAGGAGTTCATTGGCTTCACGTGCATCCCGGGATTCCACAAAGACTTTTTTCTTTTTGATTCTGCACTTTGATGCGTAATCGCTCATGATCTGGTATGAGGGGAAATAGACGGCAAGGTTTCCTTTTGCTTCAGCGAATGCTTCAATTGCCAATACTGTCCGTTCGATATTCCCTTTGTCCTGCCGCATCCGGAAGGCTGTCGTAATGTCTTCAGCCACAAGCAGAAGACGGTTTTCTTTTGGAAATGCGTTTGGGATTGAGAGGGTACAAACCGGCATATGTTCAAAATAATACCGTTTGAAACTCTCTATCGGGGAGAGGGTGCCGGATATGAAGATACAGGCATGGTGGGATGCAGCAATGGCCTGCAGCTTTCCTGCCGGATCAATATTCCGGACTTCCAGGATGACCGAATCCTCGTCTTTTTTATACACGGTCAGGTACGCCGGATCTGTTGAAGAGCAATGAATCCGGTAGAGGAATTCACAGAGGCGCTCAATGGATGTCTCTTTATATTCCCCTGTCTGGAGACTCTTCTCCCGGACAAGATCACTGATTGCAATGACATCCTCAACAATTGCAGCCATCGAAGGGTAGAGTGATCCTTTCGTCAGTATACGGTCAAAGATTGCAGGGTCAAACCAGTCTTCTGTCTCAGTGGATTGCCGGAGCCCCTCCATGAAGTCTCCTATCCTGGGGAGGACGTGCCGGACGGCTTCTGCACCTTTCACTTTTGTCTTCAGGGATGCGAGTTCATTGGATGCCTGCTGGATATCCCGCTCCCTGAATTCGACGCTCTGGATACCCTGCACCACGTCACCGACATTATGGCCTTCATCAACCAGGAGAATGATATCCTGCGGCTCGACATTCAGCGTCACCAGCAGCTGCTCCCGGATCTCGTCATTGAAGAGATGATGATAATTGACGATGACGACATCAGCATGTTTTGCAGCAGTCATCATCAGATCATAGGGGCAGAGCGTGCCTGCAAACGCATGCAGGTAGTCGGGATTGATGACACTCATCGCAGCCTTCTCGGCTTTTTTCCGGATGTCCTGGGATGGCACAAGCCGGAGTGCGTCATCACCTTCGAGGTATACCCTGCTGTTTACGAAATACGGGCAGATGAGCGGGTGGTCACGGTCCTGCTTTTTTATCTGCCGTATGATCTCGGGATCTTTGGCGGGAACAAGCGATCCTTTGACTGCCCGCTCCCGCATCAGGGCAGTCGTGAACGTCTTGACTCCTTCACACTGCCGATAGACATCCCCAACCCCGCCAAGCGGACACATACTCCGTTTCCCGATCAGGTAGGTGAATTTCAGCCCCGGCTTCTTCTGCCGGATCAGCTCGAGCTCCCGTATGAAGGTGTTCAGCTGGCTGATTGTCCGGACGGCAATCAGGATGGTTTTTCCGCCTGCACCTGCAAGGAGGGCGGAAACAACACTGGACTTTCCACTGCCTGTTGGGGCATCAATCATCAGGATACCTCCTCCTACAGCAGTCTCTGCGGCAGCGTCAAGCATCCGCTCCTGGTGCGGGCGATAGTGATTGTAGGGAAACCAGTCGTCAATTGAAGTCATGCACGGGAACTCTCTTTAATCAGGGGAATGATTTCTGAATTGTCAACTCTTCCTGGAGAAGTCTTCTACAGGATTTGGTTTGGGGATTATAAAGTGGTGACGTACCCGGGTTCTGTTTTCAAAGCTTCTGTTTTCAAAGCTTTTGTTTGCCAGGATACTTCTGATGGATCTGTTTATTCCTGCAGACGATCCATCTGTATACATGCCGATTCACCCGATAGACTTCCGGTATGGTACCCAGGAGATGCGGCGGATCTGGAGCGAAGAGGCGCGGTTTAACGCAATAATCCGCTCAGAAGCAGCCCTGGCAGCAGCGGAAGCCGAAGTTGGCCTGATCCCCTCTGATGCAGCAGAAGCAATTGCTGCTGGTGCATCAAAGGTAACACTTCGCCGTGCAAACGAGATTGAGGCTGAGATCAACCATGACATGATGGCAGTTGTGAAGGCGCTCGCCGAGGTTTCCGGGCCAGCGGGCCGCTGGGTGCATTACGGTGCAACCTCCAATGACATCCTTGATACCGCAACCGCACTTCAGGTAAAAGATGCTCTGGACTGCATCGAAGAGAAGCTCAAAATTCTCCTTGGGATACTTATCGAGCGGAGTACTGCAACCCGGATGCTCGTCTGTGCAGGCCGGACACATGGCCAGATCGGTGTCCCGACAACCTACGGGCTCAGGTTTGCGATCTGGGCTTCCGAGATCGGCAGGCACATTCTCCGTCTCCGGGATATCCGGCCCCGTGTCGTTGTTGGCCAGCTGACCGGTGCGGTCGGTACACAGGCGGCATTTGGTGATGATGGAATGGAAGTGCAGGCTGCGATGATGCGCCATCTTGGGATCGGATCAGTGGATGTCTCAAACCAGGTCATCGCAAGGGACCGGTATGCTGAGTATTTCTTTATGCTCGCAAACATCGCAACCACTCTCGACAAGATCGGAATTGAGATCCGCAGCCTCCAGCGGACCGAGATTGCAGAGGTTGAAGAGGCATTTGGGAAGAAGCAGGTTGGATCAAGCACCATGCCGCATAAGAGAAACCCCATAAAAAGCGAGCAGGTTGGCGGCCTTGCCCGGGTGATCAGATCAGCAGTTGAGCCGGCACTCTTAAACAACACCCTCTGGGACGAGCGCGATCTGACCAACTCCTCGTGTGAACGGGTGATCTTTCCTGAAGCAACCATCCTCTGCGATCACTGCCTGAAGGTGATGGCTCAGGCGCTTGATGGCCTGATCATAAAGGAAGAGAATGTCAAAAAGAACCTGGATCTCCAGCATGGGATCAACCTTGCCGAGTCGGTGATGATCGAACTGACACGGCGCGGGATGGATCGGCAGGCAGCACACGAAATAATCCGGGAAACCAGCATGAAGGCACTTATGGAGACGCGTCCTCTTGCGGATATCCTCTCAGAAATCCCTGAAGTGACCGCGCTCATCTCGCCAGCCGAGATCGAGGATGCACTCCAGCCAGAACGGTATATCGGGACAGCTGTCCAGCAGGTTGAGCGGGTGATCAAAAAGCTTGCCCCCCTTACCTCGTAATCTCCCCCTTTTTTTTCTGCAATCCTTGAGATCAGGCTGGAAATGATCTTCCGTCCACCTGATCCGATGCCGGACGCGAGATATGCATCTGCACAATCTCCCACCGGTGTCCGGTGCCCCGGAGCACCATTGTGAAGCGCCAGCAGAACTCGTTTTCATCTGCTGTGAAGATGATATCTCCCATCACCCACCCGATTGTACCTTCAGCTTTTATCGTGCAGTCTGCCATCCTGACCGAGAGGCTGTCAATCTCCTCAAAATCGCGGCTGAGCTGTCTCTCCATCTCCTCCCGGTTTCTGATAATCTCATCCGCACCTGTTCCAAATCCCATCATGTCAATGGCAGTGATTCCGAGGATTCCCTCACGATCCTTCTGTGAGTAGAGATTACAGAAACGATCGAGCACCTCCTGTATCTGATCTTCTGTCTGTCTGCTGAGCATGGGATGCTATAGATGACAGGGGTAGAAAAAGGTGTATGGTGGTCTGGTGTTTGGGTGATAGAGAGGAACCGGTTGTTCCCGGGGGTGTCCTCACCTAATCATTCGAAAGCGCTTCGATTGGATTTAACTGTGCTGCCCGGTGAGCCGGGTAGACTCCGGCTGCAATACAGATGACGACGCCGATACACATGCCGTAGATGACGGTAAAGAGGGTATGAAATGTCATCAGATACTTGACATCCTGCATGATCAGCATGATCAAAAGCCCTCCACCGACGAAACTGAGCACTCCTCCGATGACTGATCCGATCAGCCCGAGAATTGCTGCTTCATAGAGGAACATCTTGCTGATGTCCACTTTTTGTGTCCCGATGCTCCGGAGAATACCAATCTCCTTGATCCGTTCATTCACCGAGATAAGCATCACATTCAGGATGCTGACTGCGGCAACAAGGAGCGATATGCCACCTATTGCAATCACAAAGAGCGATATCTGGCCGATAGCCTCCTGTATGGATTCGAGGATCCCCCTGAAATCCATCACATTCACGACATCCTCCCGCCGGTTCAGCCGTCTTTCAATCTCGTCCTTTATACCGTCAATGTCATCAACATTCTCAATGGTTATGACCACCTGGTCATACTTGCCCCGCCCACCGTATCGGGATTCATACCATCGTTCTGATGCGATAATGGCATTATCTGTCTGAATACCTGCACCAAATCCGGTGTTCTCGAGGATGCCGACAACCCTTGCCCGCTGTTCGCGTCCACCTGTGCCGATTGTGATGAAGTTTCCTTCACGAAGATCATAACGGCGGGCAAAACTCTCCCCGACCATCACACCTTCGGTTCCTGAGACATAACGGCCTGATTTTATCTCAGTAAGCCGCTGGATCTCATGAGGATCGACTCCATAGACAGAGGCATATCCACGATCATCACCAACCCTGATCTGGTCATAGGTCTGGTAAAATGCAATAACCGGGTTTCTCCCGGCTGCCATCTCGATCTGCCGGACATCCCTCTCTGTTATCCCGCTCTTTTCAGCGTCTGTAGAGGGTACTGCCGGGGTAATAATGAGCTGGTTGCCCATGCCCATCAGCTCATCCCCGACAGACTGTTCTATTGCGCCGCCAAGCATTCCCATCGAGGTGATTGCAACAACGCCGATGATGATACCAATGGCAGCAAGGATGGATCTGAAGAGGTTAAGTCTCACATTCCTCAACGCCAGGTCAAATGTTATGCCAGGGCGTATCACTGGATCACCCCGTCACGGATCGTGATTATGCGGTCGGCATAGGTTGCAATCTCATCTGAGTGGGTAACCATCACAATCGTCTTTCCATGACCGTTGAGTTCTGTCAGGAGATCCATGATCTGCTGGCCGGTTTTGGAGTCCAGGTTGCCTGTCGGCTCATCACAGAGGAGGATCCTTGGGTCGTTTGCAAGGGCGCGGGCGATTGCCACACGCTGCTGCTGGCCACCGGAGAGCTGGTTTGGCGTATGGTGGATATGCCCTCCTTCAAGCCCGACCAGCCCGAGCAGTTCGGCGGGCCTGCCGCTTGTATCCCTGGCGCCCGTTTTCAGGATCAGGGGGTACTCAACATTTTCAAATGCAGTTAATAGCGGGATTAAATTGAACTTCTGGAAGATGAAGCCGATTGCATCCCGCCTGAGGTCTGTCAGCTCGATATCCGAGAGTTCCCGGGTGTTCTTCCCTTCAATATACAGGTTGCCTTCTGTCGGCTGGTCAAGGCAGCCGATCTGGTTCAACAGGGTTGTCTTCCCCGATCCTGATGCACCCATGATCGCAACAAACTCCCCAACACCGATATCAAGGGTGACACCATCCAGTGCATAGACATCCCCTGCCTCCATCGGGTATATTCGCCTGACATCTTCCAGCCGAATACAGGTATCTCTCATTCCTTCCATTACGTATGCCGGCTCCGTACTGTAAATATTGGTTTTTTCACCTTATAGTATGAGGTGATTTGTGGAACCCGGGTGACTGTTGTTTCATCCTGGAACTCCCCCTGCTCCATTGTTGCAGGGTGTAACAAACGTATTCCGGATATGTTACAATATGTTACACTGCCCCGAAACAATATGTTACAATATGTAACATATATCATCTCTCACGCAGATCAGTATTCCCATGTCCAGAGTGGTCAGGATTGCAGATGATGCCTATGATCTCGCACATGCGTATGGATCGTCTGTCAGCGAGGGTGTCCGTATCATGGACGCACTCATCCGGGAGTTACGGAGCAGATCCAAAGACGGCATTGATGAGAAAGCAATGGAGCGATTGATCAGGACAGCAGTCCGTGAAGAGATCGAGGCTGCAATCTACCGTGGGTAGTCTGATTACCGGGGGTAGCCTGATGTATCATATGCGTTTCTTATATGGAGAGAGTTGTGTGTACTATGTTTTCTGAGGTTTCACGGATGGCTCAGGACTGCCTGATCAATGGATGGGTGGAGGAAGACGGCTCTCTCCTTCCCGATGACGAGATAAGGCGAGCAATCCTGCATGAACCTGATCGCGTCTGCAGGTTTGGCGGGGAATTTGCCATCACCTGTGGCAGATACCGGCTCCGCGATCATCTCGGGATATTTCCAGGAGACGCTCCACCGGGGATATTTGAGAAAGATGCCAGCCCGATCTGCAGGATAGATCCGAACCCCCCGCTCATGCCGCTTGCCGATGCAATTCAGACGGCAGTCCGCCTGCGAAGCTCTGTACACAGTGTCGTCGCCCTCTCAGGGGGCGTTGATTCGGCTCTCATCGCCCGCCTGGCAGGTCGTCCCTGCATCGGTACCGGTCTGCCCGGATCGCACGATCTTCTCCGTGGCAGGGCCGTAGCTGAGCGTCTGGGCTGTCAATTTACCGCAATTGAGATCGATCCTGGAGAGGTTGAGGACGTGCTGATCCGGATTCTCCCGCATCTTCCTTCCAGAAGCCCTGTTGACGCCGGGATAGCAGCAACCCTCTTCTTCCTCTGCCGTGCAGCCGCTGAGATGGGCTATGATCGGATACTCTCCGGTCAGGGTGCCGACGAACTCTTCTGCGGATACACAAGGCATCTACAGAGCCTGGATCTGGCAGCAGATCGTGCAGGGGATCTGGCAGATCTCCCGCGCCAGCTTGCACGGGATCAGGCAGTTGCCGGCATCAGCGGTGTCTGGCTCTCCATGCCCTACCTGGATCTCCGGGTTCTGCGCGCCGCAGACCATCTGCCTGTGAATGATATGATACAGTCAGGTGTCAGAAAATATCCCCTCCGCCTGGTTGCATCTGCTCATATGCCAGAGGATATCGCATGGTATGAGAAGAAAGCGATGCAGTATGGGAGCGGTGTCTGGAAGACCATCCAGGCTCGTGCACAGGAAAGAGGTTTTAAAAGGGCAGTACAAGGGTACATGAATCATTTGCAGGAAGGTGGGGCAGAAGATGGTCTCTAAAGAGGAAGTGGAACACATTGCCGCTATCGCTGATATCGGCATTGACGACTCGGAACTTGAGCTATTTACCAGCCAGTTCAATGAAATAATCGGATATTTTGATATTCTTGACTCAATCGAGGAGGGTTTGGACAGTACTCAGACCCGGCACAATGTCTTCCGCGAGGATGTGCCTCTCCCCTCACTCTCACAGGAAGACGCTCTTTTGAACTCAACTGATCCGGAAGATGGGTTCATTCGGGCACCGCGGGTGATCTGAATGGGTGGCCGGTTTGTCTTTGAAAAGCCTGATCCCCACAACGCATTCATCACCAGGTGTATGGATGTTGCATACGGAGATGGTCCGCTCTCCGGCATCCCAATAGGCATCAAGGATAATATCTCCACTGCCGGTATTCCCACCACCTGCGCTTCAAAGATACTTGAAGGCTATATTCCACCCTATGACGCCCATGTGATCACCCTCCTCAGATCAGCTGGAGCTGCAATCGTTGGCAAGACCAATATGGACGAGTTTGGTATGGGAACCACCACGGAAAATTCCGCATATGGTCCGACACAGAACCCGGCTGATCCAACACGTGCACCCGGCGGATCATCCGGGGGATCGGCAGCAGCCGTGGCATCAGGGCTTGTCAGGATGGCGCTTGGTACAGATACCGGCGGCTCCATCCGGTGCCCTGCATCCTTCTGCGGGATCGTTGGCCTGAAACCGACCTATGGCCGTGTATCCCGCCACGGGCTGATCGCGTATGCAAATTCGTTTGAGCAGATCGGCCCTCTTGCCCGGAATGTAGGGGATTGCGCACTCCTCTACTCTGTCATTGCCGGTTATGATCCAAAGGATGGAACAAGCCTTGATCTCCCACCCCCTGCCCCACTGCAGGCAGAGATACAGGGGAAGCGGATCGGTGTTCCTGCAGAGTTCTTTGGCGAAGGCGTAAACCCTGAGGTGGCTGATGTCGTCAGATCCGCAATAGACCGGCTTGCAGACCTTGGAGCAGAGGTTGTCTCCTGCACCATGCCGAGCATGCGGTATGCCCTTGCTGCCTACTATGTCACCTCAATGGGAGAGGCTGCATCCAATCTCGGGAGATATGATGGTGTCAGGTATGGGCCGGCACCTGAATTCTTCCGCCCCTGGCATGATGCCTACTCGCGTCTCAGAAAGGAGTATTTCTCTGAAGAGGTCAGGCGCCGGATCCTGCTTGGGACATTTTCCCTCTCTGCCGGATACCAGGGCAAATACTATGCAAAGGCCCAGAAGGCACGTTCTATGGTTCGCTCAGACTTTAACCGTCTCTTTGAAGAGGTTGATATCATCGCGGGACCGACGATGCCCTCGGTTGCCTTCCGGCTTGGAAAATCCTGTGACCCTCTCTCGATGTACCTGGCAGATATCCTGACGGTTCCTGCAAACCTTGCAGGCATCCCGGCAGTCTCGGTTCCCTGCGGAACAGCAGGCGGCCTGCCTGTCGGCCTCCAGCTGATGGGAAGGCACTTTGCAGAGGATGAAATCCTTGCGGCTGCACTTGCCTTTGAGGAGGGATCAGCATGACTGTCATCATCGGCCTTGAGATCCACTGTCAGCTGAATACACAAACCAAGCTTTTCTGCGGTTGTTCGACAGACTACCGGGAAGACGGACCAAACACCCATGTCTGTCCGGTCTGTCTCGGCCTTCCGGGTTCTCTCCCGATAACAAACAGGCAGGCTGTCATCTATGCCCTTCGTGTTGCAAAGGCGCTCCACTGCGAGGTTCCGGAGGTCTCGGAATTTGCCCGGAAGAACTACTTCTACCCGGATCTGGCAAAAGCCTACCAGATCACCCAGTATGACAAGCCCCTTGCGGTTGGCGGCTACATCGATATTGAGGGTGAAGATGGCGGCGAGAAGCGGATACAGCTTACCCGCATCCATATGGAAGAGGATCCCGGCCGCCTTCTCCATATGGGAAGCGGTGATCGCGGCCGCTACACTCTCGTCGACTACAACCGTTCCGGCGTTCCCTTAATCGAGATTGTGACTGAACCTGAGCTTTCATCCCCAAAAGAGGCGAGGAGATTTTTAAACAAACTCAGGGCAACACTTGAATATCTTGGAACCTTTGATTCTGAAAAAGAAGGCTCACTCAGGGTTGATGCGAATATATCCATCAAAGGTCATGAGCGGGTTGAGGTCAAGAACATCACCAGCTACAAGGGTGTTGAAAAGGCTCTTATGTTTGAGATTACCCGGCAGAAGGGGATGATCCGGAGGAATGCGACAATTGTGCGTGAGACACGGCATTACCAGGAAGCCCGCGGGGTCACTACATCAGCCCGTTCAAAAGAGTTTGAACATGACTACCGGTACTTCCCTGAGCCGGATCTCGCGCTTCTCAGGGTCAGTTCGTGGGTAGATGAGATTACCCTCCCCGAACTCCCTGATGCCAGGCTGGATCGGTTTATGAAGGACTATGGCCTCTCGAAAAACCATGCACGCACCCTGACAGGCGATCTCAGGCTTGCAGACTTTTTCGAGGAGGTCTGCACCGGTATCCCGGAGATTGCAGCTCCCTGGACTGCTGATATCCTGCTTGGAGAGCTGAACTACCGTGATATGCCCATCTCAAAGGTTCCGGTACAGGCGTTTCGATCTCTTCTCATGGAGGTGAAGAAAGCCTCTGTCACAGACAAATCCGCTGTTGAGGTACTGAGACTGATGCTGAACCAGGTGATGGACGGCACTCCTCCTGAGATGGCAGACGAGATCATCGCCCGGCTTGGCCTGGCAAAAGAAGAAGGAGATTCAATTGTGGAGATTGTCACCTCGGTTCTTGCAGAGCATGAGGCTGCTGTCGCTGATCACCGTGCAGGAAAGCCCGGGGCGATCAACTTCCTTGTCGGCCAGGTGATGAAAGCAACGAGAGGAAGAGCTGATCCAAAAGAGATTGGACGGATCATAGGGGATCTCCTGAAAGAATAGAAGCGGGGACGTGTTTGTTGTGCACCTGATAATAGCTGAGAAAAATATTGCAGCACGGAGGATAGCTGAGATCCTCGCAGGAAAGGAGAAGGTCCAGGCGAAAAAGGATGGGGCAGCCAACCTCTATATTTTTGGAGATACCCGTGTGATCGGCCTTCGCGGCCATGTTGTCGAGGTTGATTTCGAACCAGGATATGACAACTGGCGCAGTACAACCCACCCTCCCCGCACCCTGATTGACGCAGGCATCATCAAGCGGCCGACAGAGAAGAAGATCGTGGCAATCCTTCAGAAAATCGCAAGGAAAGCTGAATCTGTCACGATTGCAACCGATTATGACACCGAAGGCGAACTGATCGGCAAGGAAGCCTATGAACTTGTCCGTGCCGTCAACAGGGACGTTGCAATCGATCGTGCCCGGTTCTCAGCTATCACGGCAGAAGAGATAAAAAAGGCCTTTTCTGAAACAAATCCTCTCGACTTTCATCTTGCAGCAGCAGGAGAGACCCGCCAGATTGTTGATCTTGTCTGGGGAGCATCACTGACCCGTTTCATCTCGATTGCAGCAAAACGGGGTGGCGGGAACATCCTCTCTGTTGGCCGTGTCCAGAGCCCGACGCTGGCGATGATCGTCGAACGCGAACGGGAGATCGAGGCTTTTGTTCCGGAGACGTACTGGATGGTCAGGCTTCTGACAGAGCGGGACGATTCCCCCTTTGAGGCACGGCATACGCATGGCAGGTTCAAAGAGAAGAAAGAGGCCGAGGCTGCGGTTCAGGCATCAGTTCCCCCGCTTACCGTCACCGACGTGATCGAAGGCGAGAAGAATGATCGCGCCCCATCCCCTCTTGATACAACAACCCTGATTGTTGCTGCCGGGCGTCTTGGTTATTCTGCTGCAAATGCGATGCGGGTGGCAGAAGATCTCTATATGAACGGGTACATCTCCTATCCGAGAACTGACAACACCGTCTACCCAAAGAGCCTGAACCTCCGGGGGATCGTCACTGATCTCTCACGGGGAGTGTTTGCAGAGGATGGACGGTGGGTAACTGCCAATATGCGGCAAAACCCGACCCGCGGCAAGAAAGAGACAACAGATCACCCGCCCATACACCCTGTAAGCTATGGGAGCCCTGATCAGATCGGTGAGGGGGCATGGAAACTCTATGAGTTCATTGTCAGGAGATATTTTGCAACCCTCTCTCCTGATGCGAAATGGAAAACCCAGAAAGTCAATCTTCTAGCTGGCAGTGAACACTATACCACAACCGGCAGCCGGCTGCATGTTCCCGGGTACAGATCAGTATACCCGTACTCTGATGCAAAAGAGCTGGTGCTGCCAAAACTCGCAGAAGGGATGGTGCTCCCAATCAATGCTGTTCACCTGGATGAGAAGGAGACAAAGCCGCCCGCACGCTACACCCAGAGCCGCCTGATCCAGAAGATGGAGGAGCTTGGACTCGGTACAAAGAGCACCCGGCATGAGGTGATCCAGAAACTGATTGCCAGGAAGTACATCGAAGGTAACCCGCTTCGTCCGACACTTGTCGGACGTGCAGTCACCGATACGCTCTCTGAGTATGCAGATACCATCACAAAACCCGGGATGACCAGGTCACTTGAAGACCATATGAACCAGATCAAGGTCAATACGAAGGGAAAAACAGAGGTTATTGAAGAATCCCGAGAGATGCTGAACCGTGTCTTCGACCAGCTCGAGGAGAACGAGGAGCTGATTGGCCGCGATATCATGGAGATGACGGTGGAGGAGTCGATGATTGGTCCATGCCCGTCATGCGGCCATCAGCTTCGTATCAGGAGGATGGGGAGTTCCCAGTTTATCGGGTGTATGCACTATCCGGACTGCAGCTTCAACATCAGCCTGCCACCCGGGACGTGGGGTGGTGCCGTCAGGACAAAAGATCTCTGCCCGGAACATAATCTCCATCATATCAGGCTTGTCAGAAAAGGGGCACGGCCATGGGATCTCGGCTGCCCTCTCTGTTCGCATATTGAATCAAACAGGGAGGCTCTTGCTATGATTCCGGACTGTACAGGTGACCGCATCAAAAAACTTCATGCCAATCATCTCTATGCAATAACGGACATAACAAACCTGCAGGCAGAAGAGCTTGCCCGAATTCTGGGGATATCGGAAACGGCAGCAGAATCGCTACGGAGGGGTGCAGAGGAGGTCATTGAACGGCTCAGGCGGAGAACCGGGATGAAGAAGTTCATCCGGAGCCATATCGCACCAAGAAGAGGGAGAAGTCCGGCAAAGGTTGCCAAAACACTCTATGAGGCAGGTGTTGAGGATATCACTGCGCTTGGTGGCGCTGACCCAAATCTCCTGAAACAGGCAGGTATAAGCGATGATGAAGCGGCAACACTGCTGCAGGCGGCAAAAAAGGAGAGTGATACACGAATTCTCCGTGAGATTGGTATACCTGCTGTCTCCCTGAAAAAATACCAGGCTGCCGGGATCTCTGCTCCAGAGGACTTTATGCGGATACACCCGGCAGGAATTGCGCTTGCATCCGGTGTTACCATCGAGACTGTGATAAAGCATGTCTCACTCGTCTGCGACTATTATCAGCAGCCCGCACCGGAAAAGATCAGTAAAGCCGCATTTGAAAAAGGACAAAAAGAGCTTGTAGAGATCCCCGGTATCGGGGATTCCACCCTGAGAAAACTTGCGGATGCTGGCATTTATAATAAAAAAACACTTCTTGCCGCAGAGGGTGATCTTTTCGGACTGTCGGGAGATGTTGTATCAAAATTGCAAAAGGAGGCGGCATGAGCATGAACTGGAAAGACTGGGTTCATATCACAAAGCTTGATCCGGATCGCCATCTGGATATAGCTGCCATCGAGACGGTGGCAACGAGCGGAACAGACGCACTGATGCTTTCGGGCACACTCAATGTCACCCCGGAAAACCTGACCGAACTCTATGACTGTGTCAGGGATTACTCCCTTCCAATCGTCGTGGAACCAGCAGATCCCGGTGGTGCACGGTTTGATGGGATGGATCTCGTCTTTGTGCCGAGTGTTTTGAATGCCTCGCATCCCCGGTGGATCGTCGGCCAGCACAAAGCCTGGGTTCAAAGATACAAGATAGACTGGAACCGGGTTGTTCCTGAGGCTTATATCGTCCTGAACCCGGCATCCTCTGTAGCAAAAGTGACGGGATCAGACTGCGGGCTTGCACCTGATGAGGTTGCTGCCTATGCAACTGTTGCAGACCGGTACTTTGGATTTCCTGTTGTCTATATCGAATATTCCGGCACCTATGGGGATCCAAATGTCGTGAAGGCGGTATCAGAGGCCGTCTCTGATGCGCGAATCTTTTACGGTGGAGGAATCAACAGCGCAGAGCGTGCGCTTGAGATGAGTGCTTTTGCAGATACAATCGTTGTCGGCAACGCCGTCTATGAAGCAGGAATCGATGCATTGAAGGCGACTGTCCGGGCGGTCAGGTGAGGGATGCCGACTGTTGATATTGTCCTCGTTGAACCTCTCTATGAAGGAAATGTCGGGTTTACCGCGCGGGTCATGAAGAACTTTGGGTTCTCCAACCTGGTTCTTGTCAACCCCTGCGACCTTGGAGACGAGGCGATTGCCCGTTCCTCCCATGCCAGGGATCTGCTTGCCAGGGCAGAGCGCCTCTCCCTTGATGAAGTCTTTGCACGGAGTGCAGTGACTATTGCCACCACCGGTACGCTGGGCAAATCAGTGACAAATCCGATGAGGATGCCGTATTATTCTCCCGCAGAACTCCGTGAGATAATCGCGCCGGTGGACGGGCGCGTCTCCATCCTCTTTGGGAGGGAGAACTGGGGGCTGAATAACGAGGAGATACGGGAGTCTGATATCATCTGCACCATACCGACATCAGAGGAGTACCCGATAGTCAATATCTCCCATGCGGTTGGAATCGTCTGCTATGAACTGGCAAACCTTCCAAGGGGTGAGTACCTGCTGGCATCCCGGCTTGAGATGGACTGCCTTTTTGGGCATATCAGCTCGTTTCTGGACAGGATCTCACACCCCCCGGAGAAGCGGGCAACCACGCTCCTGTTGATCAGGCGGATACTCGGCAGGACGCAGCTCACCGCACGTGAGGCAAGTACCCTGCATGGACTCATGAGACGGACAGAATGGCATCTTGACAATCCGGAAGGAAGCGATAAATCGGATCAGGTGCCACCTGACAGTAATGATCCTTGTTGACTGGCAGATCATCGACCGGGTGAATCGCGGGCATATTCTCATTGATCCCTATAACCCGGCGCTGGTTCAGCCAAACTCCCTTGATATCCGGCTTGGAAACCATTTTGTCTGGTACCGCTCCGGTGACACGGTTATTGACCCCTATGACAGGACGAGCATCGAATCGGAGACTGAAGAGATGGTTTCTGATCACTTTGATATCCAGCCGGGGATGTTTGTATTAGCCGAGACGCTGGAAGTGATCGGTCTTCCGGATAATATCGTTGCATCCATTGAAGGGAAGAGCAGCATCGCACGGTTTGGGGTTGAGCTTCACCAGACAGGCGGCTGGATTGACGCTGGCTTTCGGGGAACTATCACGCTTGAGATGTGTAACGTGAATGTCCGGCCGGTCCGGGTCTATGCAGGCATGCCGATTGGCCAGCTCGTCTTTTACACAACCGAACGCGCGGCAACACCCTATGATAAAAAACCTGATGCAAAATATATGGATCAGCGGCAGGCAACCCTCTCCCGGTACGCAGGGAATAAGCGGCCGGATTGAATTGGTATATAATATATCGATACGCATACGTACTCGGATTTGGGAAGGTTTACAATGCGGCTTCTTCTGATACATTCGGATTACATTGAGTATAAGGCACAGAAGAAGACGGCGATGGCAGAAGAGGATATCCGGCCACAGGACTCCTTTGAAGATGCCCTCACCGCCTTCTGTGCAGTAGAATCAGTCGACGAGGAGGATATCGGGGATGTTGTCTCACAGGCAGCAGGCGAGATCCTCGGAACTGCGGAAAAGGTTGGTGCGTTCCGGGTGATGATCTATCCCTATGCCCACCTCTCAACAGATCTCGCCTCTCCACAACAGGCAGTACATGCTCTTGTGGCACTTGAAAAGGCACTTGAAGGGTCAATCGAGGTGAAACGGGCGCCATTTGGCTGGTATAAGTCATTTACGATCTCCTGCAAGGGTCATCCCCTCTCGGAACTCTCGCGAACTATTCTCCCAGGCGGATCAGATCAGCCAAAGAAAGAGGTTGCCCGCGAGTGGTTTGTGCTCACCCCGGAAGGAGAGAGGAAAGATATTGGGGAGTACCAGCATGACTCGGACTTCAGCCGGCTTATTGCAAAAGAGACAGGTTCTGCGGTATCGGTTGGGGGAGAACCTGTTCATGTCGATCTGATGCGGGCAAAGGAGCTTGTCGATTACGAGGTGCGATCAGATGTTGGTAACCTGCGATGGCTGCCACGTGGCAAGCTGATCCGGGATCTCCTCGCAGACTACTGCCTGAATACAGTGCTTGAGTATGGCGGATCCCCTGTTGAAACACCGGTGATGTATGATCTGGGTGATCCTGCCATCAATGAGCATGCCGGGAAGTTCGGGGAGCGGCAGTACCGGTTCAAATCAAATAACCGGAATATGATGCTCAGGTTTGCAGCCTGCTTTGGGATGTTCTCAATTATGCATGATATGCATATATCGCCAAACAACCTCCCGATGAAGATGTACGAGCTCTCGACGTACTCGTTTCGGCATGAGCAGAAGGGTGAGGTGATCGGATTAAAGCGCCTCAGGACCTTTACCATGCCGGATATGCATACCCTGACAAAGGATATGGCAGATGCCCTCTCCTGCTTTGAAGAGCAGCTGATGATGGGATGGAAGAGCGGGGAGGATCTTGGAACCCCCCTTGAAGGAGTCTTCCGCTGTACACGCGATTTCTACGAGGATCATGCCGACTGGGTCCAAAACCTTGCCCGGATCTCGGGCAGGCCCCTTCTCATTGAGATCATCTCAAACCGCGTCCACTACTGGATTGCAAAGATTGACCTGGCAGCAATCGACAGCCAGGATCGGCCCATTGAAAACCCGACAGTCCAGATTGATGTTGAGAGTGCAGAGAGGTTTGCCATCTCGTATACGGATCGTGATGGGGCCGTTGTCCACCCGCCGATCCTCCACTGTTCGCCAACCGGATCCATTGAGCGGGTCATCTGTGCAATCCTTGAAGGGACAGCACGGATGGATGTCCCCTCGTTTCCGGTCTGGCTTGCTCCGACCCAGGTACGGGTGCTCCCGGTCTCCCAGAAGAACCAGCATTATGCCGACATGGTCTATGCCGACCTGAAAAAATCAGGTATCCGTGCTGATCTTGATGACAGGGATGAGTCCGTTGGCAAAAAGATCCGGGATGCCGGTATGGACTGGGTGCCGTATGTTGTTGTCATCGGTGACAAGGAGGAGAGTTCCGGTCTCCTGACGGTGACAGTCAGGGCGAAGTCTGAGCCAAAGAAGCCGTATAAAGAACAAATGACACCTGACGAACTCATTGCTGCCATCAGATCTGTTACTGCCGGCCTGCCCTTCCGCCCGCTCTATACGCAGCCGCTCCTCTCGAAGAAGCCCCATTATATCTGATAACCCCCCTTTTTTGTATGCCCGCAACGGTCTCCTCGGTCACCTGCAGCACCTATGACGAGCAGGCGATCGACTCTTCTGTCAGATCTGCAATCGATCTCCTTGGAGGCATTGAATCCTTTGTCAGCCCCGGTATGACTGTCTTTCTCAAACCAAACCTTCTTGCGGGCGTTGATCCTGCCAGGGCAGTGACCACGCACCCGGCAGTCACGAGGGCAGTTGCCCGGTTACTGACTGATTATGGATGCAGGGTAGTGATCGGCGACAGTCCGGGTGCGGGCATCCGCTATACTGCGGCATCTCTTCAGAGGGTATACACACGATCCGGGATTGCATCCCTTGCGGCTATGCCGGGCGTCTCACTTAATATGGATATCTCCCATACAACCGTTCCCTCGCGGGATGGAAGAGTCGTGAAACGTTTTCTTGCTCTCTCCCCTGCAGTTGCAGCAGATGCGATCATCTCGCTCTCAAAGCCGAAGACACATCTTCTGACGACCTATACGGGTGCGGTAAAAAACATCTTTGGAATCGTTCCCGGTCATGAAAAGTCTCTCTTTCATACCCGGTTTCCAGAGGCGCCCGGGTTTTCTGAGATGCTCATTGACCTGACTACAGCTGTTGTACCTGTTCTCCACCTGATGGATGGGGTTGTCGGGATGGAGGGGAACGGGCCGATGGCAGGCACACCACGGGATCTTGGGTATATCTTTGCTTCACGCAATCCCCATGCGCTTGACAGGCTTGTATGCAGGACCATCGGTATTGCCGAAGACCTTGTTCCGACAATTCAGGCGGCAGGAGCGCGTGGTCTTCTGGATGATGATCTGGTGGTAGTCGGCGACAATCCTGATTCTGGAGCAATCCGGCCGTTTCGCCTCCCGGATACACAGCGTCCGGCAGGTCTGAGGATGAAGATTGCACGAAAGATCCTTGCCCGTGCCCAGAAAAGCTGCATAGTCCTGGCACCCCGCCCGGTTGTTGAACAAACCGTATGCACCGGGTGTGGTGCATGTCAGCGGATCTGTCCAGCTGGTGTAATCACGCTTGAGGAGAGGAAAGCCGCAATCGATCTCTCCCGCTGCATCCGGTGCTACTGCTGCCATGAGTCCTGTGAAGATGCGGCGATACAGATCAAAGATAGCTGTATCTACCGCTTTCTCTTTGGCAGGCGGCAGTAGTTATTACCTCCCGAACCAAACGGTACTGAATGGTTCAGCTGACGGTCGATATCGGTGGCCGCCCGGGTCTTGACTGCCGGGGCTACTGCTCGTACTGTTACTTCAGGCATATGAAGAACCTGGATACACCACCGTTTGGGTGCAGGTACTGTCTTGTGGTTCTGAAGGGGTGTGAGTACTGTACACGGGGGGTCAGAGAGGAATATTCGGGCTTTAAACCCCTCCGTGAGGTGGCAGATGCCGTACTGGCAGATATCCAGTCTCTACGGGGCGAGATCACAAGAATCACGATCAGTGGGGGCGGTGATCCGAGCTGTTACCCGGACTTCCGGGATCTGATCGAGCTGCTCGCAAGCCTGGAGGCGCCTCTGCATATCGGGTATACGAGCGGAAAAGGCTTTGATGATCCCGATATTGCAGATTTTCTGATCGAGTCGGGCTTAGCTGAGATCTCTTTTACTGTCTTTGCAGCAGATCCGGATCTCAGGCGGCAGTATATGCATGATCCCTCGCCGGATGCATCGCTTGAGGTTCTGCGGCGCCTGGCAGAAAAGATCGATGTCTATGCAGCATCTGTTGTTCTCCCCGGCGTCAATGACGGGGATGTGCTTCTTGAGACATGCCGGTGGCTTGAGCAGCAGGGTGTGAAAGGACATATCCTGATGCGTTTTGCCAATGCGAGCGATCAGGGTCTTATCCTTGGGAATGAACCAATCATTGCTGATCAAAATGTCCAGTCTGTGAAAGAGTTTGCAGCTATGGTTGCAACTGCAGCCGGCTCCTGTCGCATGAAGGTCTCCGGCACTCCTCTTCTTGATACGGAATTTGATTCGCCGTTTGCGATCAGGAATGAACCCGATCTTCTCTCGCTCCTGCCACGTATCGAGGGATCAGCAACGGTTGTCACGGGCAGTGTTGCGGCACCCTTTATCAGGGATATCCTCTCAGCCTGCGGGGGCGGCGATGTCGTGGCAGTTGCAAAAGAGATCGCCTGCCTGATCACAGCCGATGATCTCGCGACACTCGATCTCTTTCTGCTCTCAGATACCGTCATCATACCTGGACGCTCATTTGTCTTCCTTCCTGAGGCTGAATCCATCCTCTCCCGGGATGGAAAAGCAAGGCAGGTAATCCGGGGCCCTGAAACATTGACTGCAGATGCCGAGACGAGCATGGGTATGACCCGTGAAGGGGTGCTGGAGATGGAGATCTCCGGGTTCAGTGATCTGATCAGGCTGATAAACCAGTATGGTGGGAAATGACCCCGATTGAAGAGGCAATTGGCTATACCTTCAAAAACCCCGCACTCCTCACCAGGGCGCTCACCCGTTTTGCATATGCACGCGAGCAGGGTTTAGCTGAAGAGATGCATATGGACGGTCTCTGTGTCCTTGGTGATGCTGCTTTTGATCTCGCCATTGTTGAAGGCATACTGGAAGCAGGCGCTCACGATAAAGGCGTGATCACGAAGAAGAAGATTCATTCGGTGAATATGCTCAGGCTCCGGCGGCATGCGGAATTAATCGGGCTTGCTGAATCTGTCAGGTGGGGTAAAGGTGAAGAAGCGCAGGAGATCTGGCAGTCGGGCCGCGTGCTTGCCGAATGTTTCGAAGCGCTTATCGGCGCTCTCTACCTGGATTCCGGTATGCCGGCGGTGAAAAGGCTCATAAATACCAAAACATTCGAAGAAAATAAGAAAGATTGAAGTAACCTTGCCTTCGATGTTACTATAATCATGGCAGTAATGGTTATCAGGCATGTAGACATGACCTGGAGTGAATTGAATGATTGGGCAGATGGTGACACTCGGAACTGAGATCGCCGGTATCACCTGCAGGGGAGGCAGAGCGGTCAACGAAGACTCCTACGCGATTCTTCCGCTCCCGGACGGATATCTTCTGGCAGTTGCCGATGGAATCGGTGGCCAGCCGGCAGGTGATCGGGCATCGTCACTTGCCATATCCACGTTGCGGGATTATTTTTCTGATAATTATATTGGTGGGATGCATCGTGACAAATCCCATGATCTCCTCAGGGATGGGTTTGCCGAGGCGCACCGGAGGGTTCGTGAGGCAGCAACAGGTGATGCAAGTGGGATGGGGACAACCCTTGTTGCAGCCTTTGTCAGGCGAAATACTGCAATTATTGCACACACCGGTGACTCGCGGGCATACCATCTCTCAGGCAGAATCGTCTCGGTGACAACAGATCACTCTCTTGTCTGTGATATGGTTGAACGTGGTCTTCTTGATCCATGTGAACTGTTCCATCACCCGCTCCGCTCCTATATTACACGGAGTATCGGAGGGGATTTCCTTGTTGAATCGAGGGTATCCACCCTCCATCCGGGTGATGTGCTTCTCCTGGCAACTGATGGGTTTTATGAACACCTTGATGAGGAGGCACTTGTTTCTGAGTCACTACACCAGACTCCGGCAGAGATTCTTTCCCTGCTGATGCAGCATGTGCTCCTGATGACGCGGGATAATGCAACTGCTGTTATCTACCGGCAGCCTGTCTGAATAAAACCAGAACAGATACCTCATTCTCTTATTTTTATAAAAAACATTCAAACAGTTTTGTTTCCTGGTATGGGGCTCTAAAACGACGTTGATGCAGATTCCCTTTAAAAATTATTGTGTGAATGTGCAGATGAAATGCTCACGGACATACTGTTCTCCTGCATAGCTCACCTCGTACCTCTCCTTTCTGAGAGATAGCTGCCGAAAAGAGCCCTTTAAATGCCGGATTTCGTCTTCTGAGAAATAATGGGTGATTTGGTGGTGCCGTCGATAGGTGTATGGCTCAACTTCCTCGCCTTTCCCGCACCGCATATCTCCCCTCGAAAAGACGGTGCAGTGGAATGAACCATCTTCAGCCAGTACACGGCCAGCCTCGCCAATAAGCAGACTCCTGAGATGGCCTGGCAGATGCCCGAGGATATGAATGCCGATGACGGCATCAAATGTGGCATCTCCAAACGGGAGGTGGCATGCATCAGCAACCATAAGCGCCCCACCTGGTCTCCTGCTGGCTTTGATTGCTTCTTCTGCGCTGTCAATGCCGACAACCTGCCATCCTCTTCCACGCATCGCTTCACTATGTTTCCCATTGCCGCACCCAAGATCGAGCACAAGAGATCCCGCCTGCAGATCCGGAAGTGAGAGGGGAGCCCCGCCATAGAGTGATCCCCTCATGCGGTAATCCGCGTTCCAGGCATCGCGGAGCGCTCGCGGGTCAATTTTTTCCATATAGATTGATGGTCTTTCAAAGGGCAATAGTATCACTCTCATGATTCGTCTTGCCAGGTATCATCATCTCCTCATACTCCTTGGTTTCATCATCGCAACCGTGATGGCCACCGAGGCAATGATCATCGCCGCATTTCCCACAATTGAGGTGGAATTCAGTGTTGCGTCGGTCATCATCGCCTGGATTCTTCCGGCTGTGATGCTTGTCGGTGCTGTGATCCTCCTCGCTGTCGGATCTCTTGGCGATATCCTGGGGAAGAAGCGGATGATCCTTGCCTGCCTCCTGGTATATGGGGTTGGGATTGTTCTTGCAGGGTTTGCACCTGATATGCTGACACTCCTCTTTGCACGGATGCTGCAGGGCCTTGGTCTTGCCGTTGCACCGCTAGCCTATGCTCTTGTTGCAGAAGAGACTCCTCCCGAATGGGTCTCAACCGCAATCGGTGTCCTTGCTGCAACCTATGGAGCCGGGAGTTTTATCGGGATCATGACGGGAGCATACATAATTGAGCATATCGGGTGGCGCGCCTGTTTCCAGGTGATGATCCCGGTTGTCATTCTCCTGATAATCTCGGCATATTGTATCCTCCCGGATCAGGGAGTGCGAAAGAAAGGAAGAATCGATATCCCCGGTATCATCCTCTTTGGCGCCTCTATCTTGTCAGGTCTGCTTGCTCTGACCTGGCTTGGGCTCTTCGGACCAGGTGACCGCATAGTCTGGCTCTTTCTTCTTCTCTCGCTGACATGCCTGTTCTTCTTTATCAGGCATGAAGAGAGAACCGCGTCTCCTCTTCTGGATCTTGGTATGATCCGTGAAGCGCCGTTCCCGGCAATTTCGCTGAATGCGTTTCTGGTTGTCTTCTCTTTTTTTATGCTGATGCAGACGATGCCGTACCTGATTGCTTCACCAGCAGGCCTTGCCTTATCTGCCCTCTATGTTGGGATCCTCCTGATGCCTGGCACACTGACGGATATGATCTCAGGGCCTCTTGCGGGGTACCTGGTTTCAAAGCGGGGGGTGGTGCTGCCGTTTGTCTTTGGCTCAGTTGCCCTGCTCGTGGGGGCCGGGATCTTCTTCATCTTTCCCCTGACTCCTCTCCTGGTCATCTGTATCTGGATGATCTTCTCATCCGGGATGTCGATTCTCCTGACGATAGACAATATGATCGCTGTTGCTTCTGCTCCACCGGGAAGTACGGCAACCTCAAGTGCGTTTGTGCATACTGTCCAGAGTATAGGTGGTGCAACCGGCCCGATCGTTGCCGGAGCGGCATTAACGATCTACCAGCCTGAAGAGGCGTTTACAGTTATTTTTCTGGTGGCAGTTAGTGTATCTGCACTCATCCTCTTCCAGTCAGCCGGGATAAGAAGACATCTGCCCTGAGGAAAAAGAGAGGATGGCTATGCAGCCTGGCTTTCATACAGCAGTACCACGTATCTCCAGGTGAAGATGGAGAGAACCGGTGTCAGGAAGAGATTGATGATCCACCCGATGACTGGAATGACACTCAGCATACCGATAATGAATGCAAAGACTGCCAGTATAACCCAGAGGGCGATGATGGCGACTATGTAGCTGCCCCATCCAATCTTTCCAATGTGTTCAAATATGGCGCCGAAATTGAATGCTTCTCCGATACTTCCGCTTTTTGCGAACCTGACGACACCGGTGTATGCGATGAATGAGAGGATCACTGCAATAAGGAAAGCAACCAGAAGGCCTGCCATCAATTCTGCCATCATACCCACCATTGCCTGATCGGGAACAGCCCCGGTCATATCTGCCATTTGTGCTCCGGCAAGGGCAAATGGCAGTGTGGCTGCACCGAAGATGAGTAGGACAATGATCACCGGGATCATGTAGATGAGGGCGACGATGTTGAGTTTCCACCCGTCAATAAAGAGTTTTTTCCAGTCAGTTACTTCGGGGGCAGGTGTTTTGCCTGAGAGAACCGAGACAAGGTACCCGTTAAAGACGGGAACGATGAACAGTGTGAACATGGTGATCAGATACGCAACAACAAGCAGTATCCACTGCTTCCATTTTCCCCACACTGCCTCCCTGGCATATGCAAAGGAATCCGATGCAAATGTGCTGATTGACATAATTACACCTGAACATTACTCATATCTATGCTCCTATAAAATGGTTGCGCATATGGGTGTTCAGTGGCAGACATACACGCGGGATTTGAAAGCAATCTGGTGTATCACCATAATTTCAGCATACCTCACTCTTCCCCGGAAAAAAATTCTGACCCAATTGGATTTATGGTAGGTGACCAATATACAGATGAACAGTTTTCTTGAGGTACCCTTGAGGATTGAAGCGTTATGGATCTCTGGAAAAGGCAATCCGATCCCAGTCCACGTGAAGAAGCAGAGCGTTTACTCGAGCGTGGGCTCTCTTCACTACGCAATGGAGACTATGCGGATGCACTCTCTCATTTTGATGCTGTTGTAGCTCTTGATCCCGGCTATTATGAGGCATGGAAGGGGAAGGGAGAAGCCTACCTTCAATTGCATGAGTTCGAAAGATCTGCTGGATCCTTTGAGCAGGCATTCACCATACGGAAGGGAGATGAGGCGACAAAACAAGCCTATGCCTTCTCCCTCCTCTCTCTTGGGAAAATTGATGACGCTCTCAGGGCTCTGGATCTCAAAATCCATCCCGATGCCCTGTATGATCTCATCTCTCTTGTGAAGACACTCCTGTCTATTGAGCGGAATACGGATGCATTGTATCTCCTTGAGAGAACGCTCTCAATTGATCCGGGTGATGCCTACTCCTGGTGCTTACGGGGTGTTATCCTCTCACGGATTGCCCATTCTGGCACCCGGCTCCCTTCAGGTGAAGAGATCCATTCCGATCAAGAGGAGACGCTTCTCTGGTATCTCCGATCAGCAATTCGTTCCTTCAATAAAGCCCTTGAGATGAAGCCCGACTGTATTTTGGCAATCAAAGGTATTGGTGATGCACATCTTGCATTGCATGAATATAGGGAGGCTTCCCGGATGTTTGAACGGGCTCTTGCAAGCAGGAGAGACGACTCATCTCTGAAAAGGCAGTATGCATTCGCGCTTCTTGGCCTTGGCAGAACTGACGATGCAGTTGATGTCCTTGATGCAGCTCTTCAGCCCGAGGCTCTCACCGATCTCGTCTCAAAAGGAAAAGAGCTGTATCTGGAAGGGCGGTATGGCGACTCCCTGGCGATCATTGAGCGGGCCGTGGATCTTGTGCCAGGTGATCCCGAACTCTGCTGCATGAAGGGAGGCATCCTCTATCGTCTTGGGAGATATGATGAAGCCCTTGCGTCCTATCAGCAGGCAGAACGAACCTGCAGGGAGAGTGAAACCGGAAAGGGGGCACAAGACATACTTGGGGATGTACTGCTTCTCTGTATGAAAGGTACAATCCTCTGCCGCCTGAAACGCTATGATGAAGCTCTTGAAACCTATGATCTGGCACTGTCCCGCCTTCCTGATGCGGCCTCTCTCTGGTATCTCCGTGGGAGGGCTCTTGATTTTCTCTGGCACTATGAGGATGCAGTGGAGAGCTATTCCAGGGCTTTTGAATATGCTCTCTCTGATGAGGACACTCCCGATTCTGTCCGGATGGCATATGTTCCGGATCCTGTAAAGATACTGAGGCAAAAAGGCCTCTCTCTCTGGAATCTCGGAAGATATGACGAAGCAATCGTCTCTTTTGATAACGCACTTGAGATCGGGCCGGATGATTTCGAATGCTGGTTCTCGCGGGGATCGCTGTTGCAGATTATGGAGCGGTACGAGGATGCGATCGACTCCTATGCCCATGTTCTTGAAACGAAGCCTGATTATTTTGAGGCATGGCTGAACAGCGGGTCGGCGGCACTCGCAATCGACCGTGATTCTGATGCTCTGGCGTTTCTTGACCGGGCAGTTGCCCTCCGCGAGGATGACCCGGATGGCTGGTCGCTTCGGGCAGTTGCCCTCATGAAACTCGGAGAGGCTGAAGCGTCCTTTGAATCCCTGCAGAAGACCCTTGTCTATCGACCCGATGATCGAAAGGCGATACTGGCAAGCGGCAGGCTCCTCATGGACTTTGGCCGGTATGCTGAAGCAAAAGACGCATTTGAGCGTTTACTTGTTGAAGAAAGCTCAAACGCAATCCTCTGGCTGCTTCATGGATCTGCCTCCGAGTCTCTTGGCAAGTCAGATGAAGCAGCGGACTCATATTCACGTGCCCGTGCTCTCCGACCATCGGATCCAATCGTTCTCAAAAAAACAGCAGATCTACATCTTAGTACCGGAGAGTTCACTGAAGCCCTTGCAGACTATACCGCTCTCATAAACACCGGATCGGCCGATGCGGGCACCTATCTGAACCGTGGCCGTGCTCTTGTGGGTCTTGGGCGTCTTGCGGAGGCGATTGATTCCTATTCCCGTGCACGTGATCATGATCCGGATCTTCCCGGTGTACTTCTGGAATATGGGCTCATCCTTCAGCGCCTTGGGAGGAATAATGACGCACTTTCGGTACTGGATGAGTTATTGGATCAGAATTTGCCAGATATGTCCTACTGGTATGCAAGGGGTGCTGCACTTCATGGTCTGAACAGAAACGAGGAAGCAGTTTTTGCGCTCCAGCATGCTCTCTCTCTGGATCCCAATAATACACGTATCCTGGAAACCTATGGATCTGCTCTGTCTGCTCTCCAGAGGTATGAAGAGGCTGTTGAAGCGTTTAAGCATGTCATCACAGATGATTCGGATTCACTCACCCTGCTGGCAGACTATGGATCTTCACTGCTTGCACTTTCCAGGTATGAAGACGCGGCCCCGTTTCTTGAGAGAGCCTGCCAGCTTGCCAATGATGATCCCGTTCTCCTCTATAAGTATGGCGTTGCGCTCTATCACCTCGGTTGCCGTGAAGAGGCTCTTGCTGTCTTTCTGCAGGTACTTGACATTGATTTTGCTCATGACGGTGCGCTGCAGTATGCAACAGATCTGCTTGTATCTTTTGAGAGATATGACGAGGCGCTATCACTCTTTGAGAGGATGGATAAACCTGATTATGACCAGGTGCTCTGCAAGGCAGAGGCGCTCCAAAAGCTTGAGAGAGACGCTGATGCTGCCCTCGCCTATGCAGAGGCTCTCGCCATGCGTGATGATGACTTCAGGATCTGGCAGAAGCTGGGAGAATGCCAGCTCAGGGCCGGGAATTCTGCTGATGCCACCACCTCATTTGAACGGGCAGTCTCACTCTCTCCTGATGATCCGCTGCTGCTTGAAGCCTATGGAGATGCGCTCTGGGAAGGCAGCAGGATCGATGAAGCTGTTTTGATCTACCAGCGTGCCTCTCTTCTCTCTCCTGATGATCCCGTGTTGATCGGCAAAATTGCAGACTGTCTCCTCCACCTTGAGAGGCTTGATGAAGCATGTGTTGCATTTGACAGTCTTGCCTCTTTTTCAGGCGTATCTCCAACAGTTTTACGGAGGAGAGGTGATCTGCTCTCCCACCTGCACAGGATGGATGAAGCAGCTGCATCATATGAAGAGGCACTCAGGCTGGATCCTGGAGATCAGGCATCAGCTCTTGGTCTTGGGTGTGCGTACCTGGCGCTCCATCGGTATGGGGATGCTGAACCAGTCTTTCAGGCGCTTATGCAAAGCGGTTATGATGATCCGGTTCTCTGGGAGAAGTATGGCTTTCTGCTTGAAGAGCTTGGACGTCTGGATGAAGCATTGAACGCGTACCTCCACCTGCCTGAATTCCCCGACTCCAGGAGAGGCACACTCCTCTCCCTCCTCGGGCGGCATGATGAGGCGGTTGCTGCCTTTGAGGCTCACTCTGATGTATCAATGCTTGATACAGAGGCGCGTATCGCCTATACCCGCTCCCTTGGCAATCTTGGGAGAGGAGGGGAGGCTCTTGGGCTTCTTGGAAAACTCGAAACTGACGTGGCAGCAGAACCCCGGGTTCTCCTCCTGGCTGCCTCACTCCTTGAGAGAGAGGAGCGCTTTGATGAAGCGCTTGCTGCCTATGATCAGCTGCTCTCAGACGAATCTGTGGATGGATGGGTGGAAAAGGGCGATCTCCTCTACAGTCTCGGCAGGTATGAAGAGGCATTTCTCTCATTTGAGTCTGCACTCCGTTTTAATCCTGATGATACGGAGCTTCTTCTCAGATCCGGCCGCAGCCTTCTGCAGCTGGAGCGTTATGGAGAGGCGATTGCTTTCTTCGGATATCTCCTTGAGATTGATCCCGATCATGAAGAGGCACGAAGCTCCCGGGATCATGCGCAGGGCAGACTTGAGATGTGGGACGCTGGTGCAGCACCATCCGGAGAAACCGGGGATCTAACATATCTGGATCTTATCCAGTCCGGTGACGCCCTCTCTGCGAGCGGAAAGCTGACTGAAGCTGTTGATTCATATGCAGCTGCCCTGCAGATCCGAAATGATGATCCGGCTCTCTGGCAGAAGATTGGAAACTGCCAGTCTGCGCTTGAGCGTTATGACGACGCTGCCATATCGTATGAGGAGGCTGTGGTGCTCCAACCCGATAGTGCTCTGCTTCTTGAACAAGCAGGTGACGCACTGATGCTGGCAGACAGAAGAGATGACGCTCTCATGGCTCTGGAGCGTGCTTCTCTTCTCTCTCCGGACAATACCGATCTGCTGGAAAAAATCGCTGACTACACCTCCCTTCAGGCAGATTCTCACAGTCTGGATGAACCTCACTTTTCTCATGACGAAACGTCTCCTCCTGATGAAACGTCTCCTCCAGATGAGGATCTCCTGGAAGCAGATCATATTCCAGAGGATGACTTTTTCATGCAGGCGCATGATATCATCGATCAGCTTGATCTCTCAGACGAAGCAGATCTCCCGCATCAGGAACCATGGCAAGATGAGTTGGATGAAGCTGCATCTGCAGA